>DVLH01000197.1 GCA_018715585.1 Candidatus Aphodomonas merdavium | reverse complement strand
AGGTGACGCCCAGAATGAGCAGGAAAGCGATCATGATCTTCCAGCGAATGCTGAAAATACGCCGCTCAGTCCTTATCGGTGAAATAGTATCCCACTCCCCACTTTGTGAAGATAAACTCCGGTTGGGCACTGTTGCGCTCAATCTTTTCCCGTAGGCGGCGGATGTGCACGTCCACCGTGCGCATATCGCCCAGGTAGTCATACTTCCAAACGGTTTCCAGCATGCTTTCACGGCTAAAAACGCGTCCGCGGTTTGTTATGAACAATTGCAGTAAATCAAATTCCTTTGCTGTCAGCTTGATATCCTTGCCCGCCAAGCGTACCGAGCGATTGACGAGATTGACTTCCATATCGCGCACACGGATAATTTTGTTTTCTCCCGCAGCGGACGGGGAAGCCTGGGCCCGGCGCAAAATCGTCTTAATCCGCGCCTTCACTTCAAGAATGTTGAACGGCTTTGTCATGTAATCGTCTGCCCCGTACTCCAGGCCGAGGATTTTGTCCATATCCTCGCCTTTTGCCGTGAGCATGATAATGGGCACGTTGGAATGCTCACGGATGCGCTGGCAAACCTCCGTCCCGCTCAGCTTTGGCAGCATGACATCCAGCAGGATCAAATCATAGTGGCTTTGGCCAAACTTAGCGATTGCCTCTTCGCCGTCCACGGCAGAATCACATTCATATCCATCCTGCTCCAAACTAAAGCGCAGGCCCTTGATAATCAGCGGTTCGTCGTCAACAAGCAAAAGTCTTTTGGCCATTGAAAGCACTCCCTTTATTCCAAAGCATTCACGCGGTTCTCGTTTCATTATAGTCGATAGCTGCCGCGGATTGCAAGAGGATTTTCTTTCTTTCTTAACAAGATCGGCGTTTTTTCGTTTCATTCGCACTGGTTTGTCACATTGCGGTAAAAAATGCGCAACTTTCCGCCCCGTCCCGAAAAACCCGTCCTATACATTCCTGAGAAAATATGATACAATACTCTGAACGCTTGTGCCGTTAGGCCGGAGAGGGGGAAGGACGCCATGCACAGAAAACCTTGGCTATTCTGTCTTGTGCTGCTGCTCGCCTTTTTTCTCGGCTGCGGCTGCGTCCTGGCGGAAGAGGGGAGCGACACGTTTGTCAACCCCACGCGCGACCCGAACGCGCCCGAATACTCCACCACCACCCCAGAAAACCTTTATGATGAGCAGATCGTCGCCAGCAGTTTTATCCTGATGGAACGTGAAAGCGGCGAAATCCTGCGCAGCCGCAATGCGGATACGCTGATGTATCCCGCCTCGACGACGAAAATTCTCACCGCGCTTATCGCCTTGCAGTTTTGCGACGACCTTGACGCAACGCTTGTCGTTTCCGAAACAGCCAACGCGCTGCCGGAAGATGCGTCCGTCGTCCCGTTCAAGACGGGCGAAACCATCACGCTGCGTGACGCGCTTTACGGCATGCTGCTCAGAAGCGGCAACGAAGCGGCAAACGCAGTAGCGGAGTTTGTTTCCGGCGGTATTAATTCGTTTGTTGCGCTTATGAATCAAACGGCGCAGAACATCGGCTGCACGAGCACAAACTTTGTCAACCCCAGCGGGCTGCACAACGAAGTGCACTACACAACCGCGTACGACCTGGCGCTCATGATGGACGCGGCGCTCGACAACGAAACGTTCCGTTCCATCATTGCTTCCACCTCCTACACCCTCTCTTCTACCGACATGAACCCTTCGCGGGAAATCACCAACAGCGATTTTCACATTCTTCCGGAAAACGATTACTACTACCGCTATTCCATCGGCGGCAAAACCGGCTTCACCAACGAGGCCGGCTATTGTCTCGTAGAGGCCGCCGAAAAAAACGGCGTCGAGCTCATCGCCGTCATCCTTTATTCCGGAAAATACAGCCGCTGGCCGGATACCAGCCGTCTGTTTGAATATGGCTTTACAAAGTATAAATCCATCACGCCGGAGGAGATTTACAACGCAAACCCCACGGAGCTACAGCTCAGCGGTTTTGATACATCGGACGAAAACCTGGGCAAGGTTGAGCTGCGCATTGAAGCGGTTGACCCAACGCGCTCGGTAAGCATTACAGGCCCCGTAGCGGAGGTGGACGCCATTGCCGCCGACTACGCCGCCTACACGAATATCACTTGGCTTTCTGAGGCGCGCGCACCCGTAGAAGCCGGGCAAGTTTTGGGCGTCCTTACATTCTATCCCAGCGATGAAGAGCCCGCAAAATACAACCTCATTGCTACGCGCAGCGTCAAAGCGCGCGAAAACGCGCCGCCGACGCTGGAAGAGATCCAGCAAAACGTTGAGACAGACGATTCGCTCTTCCCCCCCTTCTCGCTGGACTGGGTGTTGCCGCCTGTGCTTGGCGTTGCCGCAGTTGTTTTCGTTCTTTTCAAGATGCGTCATCTCTTCTTCCACCGGCGCCGTAAAAAAGCAAAGATACCGAAACCGCGCAAGCGCTACTTCGCCTGATTGAAGAAGAAATAGGCGGGGGTGCAGGGGGGAGAATTCCCCTGCCGGGGCTTGGGGCGGATCCCCAAAGCGTTTTCCCCCGGAGGGCGAAGCCCTCGTGTAATGCGGGCGAATTTGCACGCGACGCGCGCAAAGAGCTGGC
>DVLH01000196.1 GCA_018715585.1 Candidatus Aphodomonas merdavium | reverse complement strand
AACGCTTCAATCCGTTCGCCCATCGCGTCCACTTCGCTCTCAATACGCTTCATAATCTCCTGTTGCTGCAGCATAAACTCGCGGTGTTTGAGCAACTTTTGCCGGTTCGCATTGCGCTGAATTTCCCGCTCAAAGCGATCCGCCGCCATGTCCGCGCGCTGATATTCCCAAAGCATTTCAATCTGTTCCAAAGCGCTTCCTCCTTGTGCGTTGCAAACCCGTCATACAAATGGACGGAATTGGCAAGATGAAACCTGTACAGTAAATTGTAACGCATCCAAGCGGCGTTGTAAATGCCTGCACAGCTGACCGGCGGCACAAATTTCTGTGGCGAAATGGCCTGCTTCCAGCACAGCCATGCCGCGCTCAACAGCCTCCAGCGCCTGATGGTGGCGGATTTCGCCCGTCAGCAGCACCTGCGCGCCGGCCTGCGCCGCTGCCTCCACCTCGCTGCCGCCCGCGCCGGAGCAGATAGCCCATCGAGTGAGCATTTGTTCTTTCGCTCCGTAGCGTATCACGGGCCATCCCAGTGCGTCCGACGCCTGCATTTGGAGCGATTCCAACGTGCGCGGGCCTTCAAAGCAGCCAAAGCGCAAAAGGGACTCCCTTCTTTGCACCTGCCAGCCTAGCTGCGCGGCCAGCGCATCGTTGACGCCTCCTTCTGCCATATCAAAATTTGTATGCGCCGCAATGAGCGAAATGCCGGCGCGGATAAGCGCGCAAACGTTGCGCGCTTCCGGTTCCGTCTCAACCAGCCGCTTGACAGGCTGAAAAAAAACGGGATGATGCGTCACAAGCAGCTGCGCTCCTGCCGCCACCGCCTCGCGCACCACGCCTTCGCAGACCTCCAGCGCCGTAACGATGCGCGTAACGGGGCGATCCGGACTTCCCAGCAGCAGCCCGGCGTTGTCAAAATCCAGCTGCGTTTCAAACGGGGCAAACCCGTCGATGATTTGATAAACGTCCGCTACCGTGCAAGTCATCGTCTCATCCTTTCTTCCAAAACGCTCGCAATCAGCGCTGCACGCCGTTGTTCCGCCTGCGACTGTCCCACGCGCGCGCACGCAAGCTGATGGCGCAAGTACGCTTCAAACAGCGGAGGCCACTGCTCCAGCAAGCGCGGCCCCAGCAGCATCTGCCCCTCGTTCAGCGGCTCATCCCCACGCCCGGCACGCAGCACGACGTAATAGCGCCCTTCCTCCAGGACGAGCGATTCGGCTTCGATCAAAAACCCGTGCGCGCACAGCCAGGCACGCAGCGCCGCCACCCGTGTGTTGGCCTGCAACACCAAAGGCGCACCGCCGATGCGTTCCTGGCCCCGGTCAAGAATTTCCGTCATCGTCTGCTGGCCCATGCCGGCCACCACAATCGCTCCCACGCCTTCTTCAACGGCGTCCAGCCCGTCCGCCACGGCAAAGCGCACCCGCGCCTCCCACCCGAGGGACACAAACAGCCGCCTCGCCTTTTGCAGCGAAGCGGCGCTAATATCGCAAACAAGCATCTCCCGGCAGCGGCCGGCGGCGAGTATTCCGGCGGAAATCAACCCGTGATCTGCGCCGATTTCCGCAGCGCGTTCACACGAGGGCACAAGCGCCACAATGGCTTCCTTGCGCGGGCCAAGCTTTTTCAGCTGCGCCATCAGTCGAGGAAGTCCTTCAGCTTCTTGGAGCGGCTGGGATGGCGCAGCTTGCGCAGCGCTTTAGCCTCAATCTGGCGGATGCGCTCGCGTGTGACGTTAAACTCCTTGCCGACTTCCTCCAACGTGCGCTGGCGCCCGTCGTCCAAGCCAAAGCGCAAGCGCAGCACCTTTTCTTCCCGCGGGGTCAGCGTATCCAGGACGTTCATGAGCTGCTCCTTCATCAGCGTGAAGGAAGCCGCCTCCGCGGGGGCAGGCGCCTCATCGTCGGGGATAAAATCGCCTAGGTGGCTGTCTTCTTCTTCGCCGATGGGCGTTTCCAGCGATACGGGCTCCTGCGCAATTTTGATGATCTCGCGCACTTTGTCCTCCGAGATGGACATCTCATGGGCGATTTCCTCAGGCAGCGGCTCGCGGCCAAGCTCCTGCAGGAGCTGACGGGAAACACGAATCAGCTTGTTGATCGTCTCGACCATATGCACGGGAATGCGGATGGTGCGCGCCTGATCGGCAATTGCGCGGGTAATCGCCTGGCGGATCCACCAGGTAGCATAGGTAGAGAACTTATAGCCCTTGCGGTAATCAAACTTTTCCACGGCTTTGATCAGGCCCAGGTTGCCTTCCTGGATCAGATCCAGAAACAGCATGCCGCGCCCGACATAGCGCTTGGCGATGGAAACGACCAGGCGCAGGTTCGCCTCGGCAAGCTTGCGCTTGGCCAGCTCGTCGCCCTGCTCCATCCGCTTGGCAATTTCGATTTCCTCTTCCGCCGTCAAAAGAGGTACCTTGCCAATTTCTTTTAGATACATGCGGACGGGGTCGTCGATGCTGACGCCCTCCGGCACGCTCAGATCCAGCTCTTCCTCGGTGGGCGCCTCAGCGTTTGCAGCGCCGCCCTCGCCCTGCGCTCCATCGCCGTTGTCAGCGATTTCAATTTCGTTGACAACGTCAACGCCAAGCGTTTCGAGCGTTTCAAGAATTCGATCGAACTGATCCGGCTCGATCTCAACCTCGCTTAGCTGGTTCATGATTTCCTTGTAGGTAAGCATTCCCTTGGCCTTGCCGGCCTTTACAAGCTCGTTCACGCGCTTTTGTTTTTCGTCGGGCGTGTTCGTCAAGCGTGTCACTCCTTTCGGCCAGGGCCTAGGCTTTTTTTCTCGTTCGTCAATTTCATAATCTCCCTAAGCGCGACATCCTTTTCCTCAGATGATGCTCCCGACATATTCGCCTGCAACGAGGCGATCCGCTTTTCTATCCAATCCCGCCGCAGCGTCTCCACGCATTCGGCAATCATGCGCAAAGCTTCGTCGTTGACAACCTTCGGCTCATTCGCCATCGCTTCGAGCAGCAGGCTGCGCCGAGGCCCATCCTCCAGCGAAAGCAGCAGCTCCTCCGGCTTGCGGCCATGCAGCAGTTCCTGCGCCAGGAAGCGGTGATCCTCGTCGGAAAAGGTGTCGGCGCTAAGCGTTCCTTCCGGCACGAAGCCAAAGCACAACAGCTCCAGCAGTGTCCTTTCCGCGCGCAAACGCCCTTGCGGTTCAAAGCGTTCCGGCGGGCGCACAGCCGCCTGCCGCGTCCTTCCCGCCGGCCGTGCGGCTGAGGAAAGCCCAATCTGCTGCACAAGCACTTCGCGGGAGTACCCTGTCTCTACCATCAACCGCTTAAGCAAGTTTTCCTGCTCAACCGGCTGCTTGACACCGCGCAGGATTGCAGCGCAGGCCATCGCATACTTCGTGCGGCCTTCTTCCTCGGAAAGGTCGAGCCCGTCCTTTGCGCGGGCCATCCGGTATGCCGCAGCAGAGAGGGGTTTGAGCGCCTCAAACGCCTCTTTGCCCTGCGCGCGGATGAATTCGTCGGGATCCTGTCCATCCGGGATGACAAGCACACGAACAGGAATTTGTGCCTCCTCAAAAATATCCAACGCGCGCAGGATAGCGTTTTGCCCAGCAGCGTCGCCGTCGTAGGCAACCCAGATTTCCGGCGCATAGCGGGAAAGGAGCTTCGCCTGCTCCGGCGTGAGGGAAGTTCCCAGCGTGGCCGCAACGCCCTCCACACCGCAGCTGACAAGCGACACCACGTCCATGTATCCTTCCACAAGCAACACGCGCGCGAGGTTTCTGCACTTGCGCAAGAGGTTGGCTGCGTAGACATTCCAGCGCTTGTTAAACGCCGGCGTATCCGCCGTGTTGAGGTACTTGGGCTGCACGTCACCCAGTGCGCGTCCGCCAAAGCCCAACACGTTGCCGCGCGCATCGATGATGGGGAACATGGCGCGGTTGCGAAACATATCAAACGCGCGTTCCTGCTTTCGCACCGTCAAACCGGCCTGCACCAACAGCGCGTCGTCAGCCCCCTGCTCGCGAAGCGTCCGCGTAAGCGTGTCCCATTGCTCGCCCGATGCACCCAGGCCAAACAACCGGATTACGCGGTCATCCAGCCCGCGGCCATGCAGGTATTCCAGCGCATGCCTGCCCTCCGGCGCGTAAAGGAGCTTATGGTACAGCAGCGCAGCTTCCCGATTGAGGCGCAGGATGCTCTCCCGCAACGTGCGGCGCTGCGCATCAGCCGCACCATCCGTTTCCTCCGGCACGGGCATGTGCAGCTTGTCCGCCAAATAGCGCACCGCCTCGCGAAACTCCATGCGCTCCATGGCCATGATAAAATCGAATACGTTCCCCCCAGCCTTGCACCCGAAACAGTAGTAAAACCCCCGCTCCGGGTCCACCTTGAACGAAGCCGTCTTTTCGCCATGGAACGGGCAAAGCCCCCAAAAGCTCCGTCCTTTTTGCTTGAGTGGGACATATTCCGACACGATGGAGACAATGTCCGCGCGTGCGCGCAAATCGTCAAGCCATCCTGCCGGATACCGCATCTGCCATCCTCCATCAACGTCCGCGGCGCGCTAGCGCCGCTATGCTTTCATTCGCCGCAGCGGCAATTTTTCCTGCCTGAAACGCTCACAAAATTGCAGCGCACCCGCATCTGTCCGCCTTCATTCGCGCGCAAACGCATCCGGCAGAAAAAGTTCGCGAAAACTCTGCACGGCGTACCGGTCCGTCATTCCGGCGACAAAATCCGCCACGGAGCGCTCCAGCCCTTCCCGATAGGCGCGCTCGATGTAATCGTTCGGCAGGCGCTCGGGATGCGCCATCAAATAGCCAAACAATGTTTCAATCATCCTATCCGCTTTTCGCTCCTCCGCCATCACCCAATCACGCATGTAGACGCGTGCAAAAAGAAAATCGCGCAGCGCATCCGTAGCGGCAAAAACGCGCTCGGACATACGCACGCCCTTTCCATCAGCGCTCTGTTGGACGATGTCCGTTACCAT
>DVLH01000195.1 GCA_018715585.1 Candidatus Aphodomonas merdavium | reverse complement strand
AGCGTTCTTCCAGCAGTTCCATCACTTTTTTGCGCGTTACGGAGAGATCATGCGCCTTTAAAATGTCGTAAACAAATTGATGGACGCGTTTGGTGGGGCTTAGGGCGTTCATCGCCGCCTGCGGGATGTAGGCAAGCTCCTTGCCGAGAATCTGCGTACGCAGCTGCTCATAGGGCATGGTCATGATATTCTGCCCGTCAATCACCACCTCGCCGCTTATATAGGTTAGCGGCGGAAAGAAAAACCCCATCAGGCTGAGCGCAAGCGTGGACTTTCCGCAGCCGCTCTCGCCTGCGATGCCCAGCTGCATCCCCTCCTGCAAGTCAAAGGAAACCCCGTCCACGGCATGGATATACTCACCCAGCCTGGTTTTATACGCTGTCTTCAAGCCCTCCACATGCATCAGCGCCGCCATGCCGCTCACCTCCTGATCTTCGGGTTGAACACTTCGTCCATGCCCGAATTCATCATATACAGCGAGAAAGTAATCAGCGAAATCACCAGCGAGCAGGGGACAAACGCCCACCACGCATGCATCGATGGCGCCGTGTACAAAAGCGCCCAGTTCATCAGCGTGCCAAGGGAGATCGTATTGCTCGGCCCAAGCCCCAGCATTGCCAGGCTCGCCTCCTGCAGGATGCAGTTGGCGATGGCCAGGATAAACGCCATCATCACATAGGACGCGACATAGGGCAGGATCTCGGTGAGAATGATGCGCGCCGTGCCGTACCCGGTGATGCGCGCGATGTTGACATGGTCGCGCCGCCTGAGCGACGTCGTCTGCGCGCGCACGGCGCGCGCCATCCATGGCCACCCCGTTAACCCCACAATAATGGATGTGATGGTTGAAGAGCGGGTCGTCAGGCTGACGGAGATGAGGATCAAAATGACAAAAGAAGGAATGACGATGAAACAGTTGGTGATGGAGGTGATGATGTTATCCACCACGCCGCCCAGATAACCGGCCGTCAGCCCCAGCGTCAGGCCAATCGCCGTCATCGTCAGCCCGCCTACAAGCCCCACATACAGCGACGTGCGCGTGCCGTATACCAGGTTGAGCAGCACATCCCGTCCAAAGTTGTCCGAGCCCAGATACATCACCTTGCCGTTCATCGCCGTCGTACCCGGCTTGCGAAAGCTCAGCGAAATCATATCCAACGGGTCATCCGTATCGAATAGGGGATAAATTGCGATGAACCCGAGAATCAGCGCAAGAATGACAAACCCGATCATAAACCGCGGCGTCCGGAAAAGGAGTTTAAACTGTCTTTTCATCTTTACGCCTCCTCCATCTGTGCGGCGCGGATGCGCGGATCAATCCAGCCGTAGATCATATCAATCACAAAGTTCGCAACGAGTACCGTCACAGAAAGTACCAGCGTGCAGCCGGAAATCAACGGATAATCCAACTGGCGGATCGCCAGGTATAACCAATATCCTAGCCCGGGATAGTTGAACACGATTTCCGTAATGAGCGAGCCGGAAACCATCGTCCCGAGCGAAAGCGCAAGGCCGCTGACCTGCGGCAGCATGGCGTTGCGGAAAACATAACCGATGATCTTCTTTTCCGGCACGGCCATCAACTTGGCGTAGAGCACATAGTCGGCGTTGAGCTCATAAATCGCCATCGAGCGCATTCCCATTGCCTGTCCGCCAATCATGATCAGCACAATCGACAGGAACGGGAGCATATGGTGATGCAGCACATCCAGCACAAAGCGCAAGCTCCAATTCGGCACCAGGCCATTGGAATACGCGCCGCCCGGCGGAAAAAAACCGCAACTTAACGCAAACACGTACATGAGAATAATTGCAAACGCATAATAGGGAACCGCATTAACAAATAATGAAACAGAATAAACGGTTTTGCTAAAGATCCCTTTACGATAGGCGGTGATAGCGCCCAGCAAGTTGCCAATCACCCAGCCTACCAAGATGGCCGGCAGCTGCAACGCAAGCGTCCAGGGAATCGCCTCGGCCAGGATACTGCTGACTTGTTTGGGATAGCGCGAAAAGGATGTGCCCAAATCCCCTTGGAACAAGCCTTTCACAAAGAGCACAAACTGTTCCCACAGGGGTTTATCCAAGTTAAACTCTTTCATAAAACCGTCGTAGATGTTCCGCATGGAGTTCGTGCTGCCCATGCTGCCCATCTTGCCGACGATGACGTCCACAGGGTTTCCGTCAATCAACCGCGGCAAAAAGAAGTTTAACGCCAGCACAACCACAAACGTCAGCAAATACCAAACAAGCTTTTTCGTTAAATATTTCTGGTATTTTGACAAAGAAGCCACCTGCTTTCGTTAAACAGCCGGGCGGGCACGGTAACCCGCCCGGGCCGAAAAAGTTTTCGCAAGGGATGTCCTAACGTTTAGTTGCCGGCAGGTTCCACCTCAAAGAATGTGCGCAGGCCAGCGCCGCGGTCGAGCATCGGCGGCACATCGCTGCCGTTATCTGCCGTCGGGAACCCGGTCCAATACGTCGTGTTGAACTCATAGAACTGGAAGGGGCGATACATGATCGGGATCACCGGGATATCCTCCAGGTAGATCCGGTTAATCTCCGTATGCAGGCGGATGAGGTCCTCTTCTTCGGTCGCGCCGGGCAGCTCGTTGATCAGCGCGGTGACCTCCTCGTTTTCATACCGTCCGAGGTTGCCGAAGGCAATTTCGCCAATGGGGGCAAGGAACTCGCTGCTGAGCACGTCGCGATAGCGATACCACGGCTGGGACGGGCGCGGGTTCTCGCCGGGGATGTTGAGGGTGATCTGGAAATCGCCCGTCTGGCGGTTGCTCATAAACACGGCGCTTTCGGGCATTTCGCAAATGATTTCAATGCCGGCGTCACGCACGGACTGCGAAATCACCTCCGCGGCGGCGTTCCAGTCGGTCCAGCCGTAGCCGCTTTGGATGGTGAAGGAAAGGCGCGTGCCATCGGGCAGCACGCGGATGCCGTCCGCCCCACGCTCGGCGCCGATGCCGTCCAGGATCTCGTTCGCCTTGTCGATGTCGTAGGACCAGAACATATCCTGCAGCGATTCGATGTCGACGTACTTATCTTCCACGCCGTTCGTCAGCGCAAGGATCGGAACAACTTCCTTCGTGTAACCGGACATAGCCAGCTGGCCAACCATATCATAGTTGATGGCATAAGCGATAGCGCGGCGCACATCCACATTGTCAAGCCCCGGCACCGTCATGTTGAACACGGCCGTCACCATGCCGCCCTCTACGTGATAGGGCGACTCGCTCAGGTACGTTCCGATGGCCGGGTTACGCTCCATCATCTCGTCAATCGCCGGGATAAACGCCTGGGCGAAATCCACCTCGTTGTTTTCAAACGCGGTGGCCAGCAGGTCGTTGGATTTGTAGATGAGGTTGGCGAGGTATTTCGGCGCAGGCAGCTTGCCAAAGCGCTCCACACCCCAGTAGTTGTCGTCCCGGATCATGTAAACGCCGGTTTCCGTAATGTTGTGGATTTTGTAGCAGCCCGAGGCGACGGGGTCTTCCAGATTGAGGAACTCGCGGATCTTCATGATGTCATACCCGGCATCTTCCTCAATCTCCGTCCAAATGGCGGAAGGCAAAACCGAAACGATCTGCAACGAGTCAAGCACGTTCGGCGTGTTGACAGCGTCTTCCTTTTGATAAATCGTGAACGTATAGTCATCCACCAGTTCGATGTGGTC
>DVLH01000194.1 GCA_018715585.1 Candidatus Aphodomonas merdavium | reverse complement strand
TGGTCACGGTGGAAGTACGATACCGGTAACGACAGAGGAGGAACGAACGATGACGAAAGAAGAATTCTGGGCTGTTTTTGACAAGGGTATCGAGAGGAAAAATACATCTTGTCTAAAATGGGACGGCATGGAGAAGATTTACGGCAAAGCGGATTTGATCCCGCTGTGGGTGGCGGATATGGATTTTCCTTCGCCGGCAGAGGTGACGCAGGCATTGGTCGCTCGGGCCAAGCATGGCGTATACGGATATCCGGCGGTAGATCCGGCCATGAAGGAGGCCGTATGCGACTGGATGCGCGAGCGGCACGGGCTTGCCATCGCGCCGGAGCGGATCATATCCAGTCCTGGTGTGGTGGACAGCCTTTCCTTTGTGCTCAACGCATTCACCCAGCCGGGCGACCTGGTGGCCATTCAACCGCCCGTATACGGGCCGTTTGAGCGCAGCGTGCATCAGACAGGACGGACGCTGTTTAAAAACCCGCTCGTCCAAACGGATGCCGGTTGGCAGATGGATCTTGATGGGCTGGAGGAAGGGCTTCGCCAGGGAGTAAAGATGCTTATCCTTTGCAGCCCGCATAACCCTGTGGGCCGCGTTTGGACGCGCGAGGAGCTGGAGGCTGTGTGCGCACTGTGCGGGCGCTACGGCGCGCGCATCCTTTCCGACGAGATTCACGCCGACTTTGAACTGCCAGGACATCATCATACGCCGCTGCTGTGCCTTCAGGAGGATGCCATCTGCCTGGTCTCCGCCACGAAAACGTTCAACCTGGCGGGGCTGCGAAATTCGTCCATGCTCTTTGGCAGCACGAAGGACAAAGAGACGATGGAGGCATACCTGCGCACGACAGGCATCGGCGAGGAGAATATCTTCGGCACGTTGGCCCAGACGGCGGCATACCGCTACGGCGCGCCTTGGCTGGATGCGCTGCTGGATTATCTGGATGAAACGCGCAAGGCCGTAGAAGAAAGCGTGCGGCGGTTGATGCCGCGCTGCAGCGTCTCTACGCTGGAGGGGACGTACCTGATGTGGCTGGATATGCGCGAGTACGGGTTGAGCCCTGCACAGCTGGAGGAGCTGTTTGTGCAAAAGGCGGGCGTTGCGCTGTCCAACGGCGCGAACTTCTGCAGCGAGGGGAGCGGCTTTATGCGCGTGAACATCGCCACGCCGCGCAAAAACGTGCTGCTCGCGCTGGAGCGCATGGCAGAGGCGCTTGCAACGCTGTAAAAGTAAACGGTTTTTAGCGAAATTTTGAAAAAAATTTCAAATTAGGGGTTGACAACGCGGCAAAGGGCATGTATACTGGCCGCAAGTTCATAGGGCATTGCCCGACGTACTGCATAGAGGCGCGAAGCTTATCAGTATCTTGGCAGAGCCGTTCAGGCGGCAAGGAAGCCAGGGGAAAGGGAGTTTCGCCGAAGCGGGGGTTCACCTGGAAGGGCCTTTGCTGGGCGGACGGAGAAGATCCGGCCGACTGTCACAATCTTGGATTGTGGAGCGCTATTGGCAGAAGAGTCATTGTAATGACAGTGATTCCACACAAGTCGATGCGTTCCACGCATCGGCTTTTTTCATGCGGTGCCGCGAAAGCGGGCCGCGGGAGGCGTGGGCACAAGCCCGCTCTCCGAAAACGCCGCGGGCTTAAAGCGCGGCGGAAAAAGATGTGTGGGAGGTACGAACCATGAAAAACCTGAGGAACATCGTCGCTCTGGTACTCGCTTTGACCTTGCTCTTTGCTGTCAGCGCGGCAGCGGAACCCTTCCGCGTGGGCATGGAGTGCAACTATGCCCCGTTTAACTGGACCCAGGCGGAAGAATCCGAAACGGCTGTGCCCATCGCTGCCGGCGGCTATGCCGATGGTTACGATGTGCGCATTGCGCAGCGCATCGCCGACGCGCTGGGGCGCGAGCTGGAAGTGGTCAAAATCGAATGGGACGGCCTGACGATGGCGCTGCTCAGCGGCAAGATCGATGCGATTATCGCCGGCATGAGCCCCACGGAAGAGCGCAAGATGACGATTGATTTTTCCGACCCGTACTACGAGAGCGACCTGGTGATCGTGGTGCGCGCGGATAGCCAGTATGCCTCTGCGACTTCGCTTGCCGACTTTGCGGGCGCCCGCATCACCGGCCAGCTCAACACGTTCCACTATACCGTCATCGACCAGATCCCCGACGTGCAGCTGCAAACGGCAATGGAAACTTTCCCGGCAATGATCGTGGCGCTGAATGCCGGCGCGATCGACGGCTACATCTCCGAGCGCCCCGGCGCCGTGTCCGCCGTTGCTTCCAACCCCGAGCTGACGTTTGTCTCCTTCCCCGAGGGAGAAGGCTTTGAGGCCTCGCCGGAGGATGTCGCCATCGCCGTTGGCCTGGTCAAGGAGAGCGAACTGCTCGAGCCCATCAACGCCGCGCTTGCGGAAATCTCCAACGAGGAGCGGCAGCAGATTATGGATGACGTCGTTGCCGACCAGCCGCTGAGCGAAGAATAATTGTTTACAAAACGAACGTACGGGGGCGCATCTTCGGAAGCGCCCCCCTTTGTGAGGGAAGAAAATGCCTGAAACATTTTTCGGCTGGGTTTTGTTTTTGCTGGAAAAATACGGCGGCCTGTTCCTGCGCGGGACGGGCGTGACGCTGCTTGTCGCCATCAGCGGTACCGTGTTTGGGTTTTTGCTGGGCCTGCTGGTCGCCATCGCGCGCACCATTACGCCCGCGCCGCGCGCTTCCAGGGGCAAGCGGTTTGCCATTGGCGCGCTGCGGGCGCTGCTGGGCGTGTATATTCAGGTGTTCCGCGGTACGCCGATGATCGTGCAGGCGATGGTGATCTACTATGGCGCGATGCAATATCTCAACATTACCATGCCGGAAATTGCGGCGGCCATATTAATCGTCTCTGTCAACACCGGCGCGTATATGGCGGAGATCATCCGCGGCGGCATTATCTCCATCGACCGCGGGCAGACCGAGGCCGCCCATTCCATTGGGCTGACCCATTGGCAGACGATGACGGGCGTGGTGCTGCCGCAGGCCGTGCGCAACATCCTGCCCTCCGTTGGCAATGAGTTTATCGTCAACATCAAGGATTCCAGCGTGCTTAATGTCATTTCTGTTTCGGAGCTGTTCTTCCAGTCCAAATCCGCCGCGGGGACCTATTTCCGCTACTTTGAGGTATTTTTCATCACCGGCTGCATTTACCTGGTGCTGACGCTGCTGGTGACGCAGGCGCTGCGCCTGCTGGAAAAGAAGCTGGAAGGGCCGGATCATTATGTGATCTGCGGTTCACAGTCGGACAGCAAATCGGTCATCACCATCACGGAGGAACAATAAATGGAAAACGTTCTAGAAATCCGCCATCTTCGCAAGTCATTTGGCGAACATGAAGTGCTCCGTGATATCGATTTTGACGCGGGTGCGGGCGAGGTGGTGTGCATCATCGGCTCCTCGGGGAGCGGCAAGAGCACGCTGCTGCGCTGCATCAACCTGCTGGAGACGCCGGACGCGGGCCAGGTCTTTTTCCATGGGCAGGATATCCAATCGGGAAAGCTTTCCATGGCTGCCTATCACGCGCGGGTCGGCATGGTCTTTCAGCAGTTTAACCTGTTTGAAAACATGACGGTGCTCAAGAACTGCATGTATGGGCAGATGAAGGCGCTTTCGCGCAGCGCGGAAGATAGCCGTAAAAACGCGCTGAAATATCTCGAGCGCGTGGGCATGGACAGCTACATCAACGCAAAGCCGCGCCAGCTTTCCGGTGGCCAGAAGCAGCGCGTGGCGATTGCGCGCGCGCTGGCAATGGACCCGGAAGTGCTGCTCTTTGACGAGCCAACCTCGGCGCTGGACCCGGAAATGGTGGGCGAGGTGTTGAACGTAATGCAGGACCTTGCGCAGAGCGGGCTGACGATGCTCGTCGTCACGCACGAGATGGGCTTTGCCCGCAACGTGGCGGACCGCATCGTCTTTATGGATGGTGGCGTCATCCTCGAGGCGGGGACGCCCGAGGAAGTGCTGGACCATCCCAAGCAGGCGCGCACGCGCGCGTTCCTTTCCAGCGTGCTTTAACGGCGCCTTTTTAGCATCATACCTTCCCGGCGCGGCGTGCCTGCCGCTCCGGTTTTTTTGTGCCATAAACCCGTCTGGCCTGTTGCCGGGTGCGCTCAACGGCTTTGGACGGCGTCGCTAACCTTGGACAGGAAACCGCGCCGGGCGGGCATTGAAATTTTACGCACGTTCGGATAGAATCCAAAGGGCGTGGAACGGAATGCGAAAGGACGGTAGATGCGCGTGAAACGGATTCTTCTGCTGGAGGACGACCAGGCGATTGCAAAAAACCTTGTGCTGTTGCTGCGTGCCGAGGGGTTTTCTGTGGCGCACGCGGCAACCATGCGGCAGGCGCTCGAACTTGTTTCCGGCAAAAAATTTGACCTGGCGCTGGTGGATATCGCGCTGCCAGATGGGAACGGGTTCGCCGCCTGCACGCAGATGCGGCGGTCGGAAAACATTCCCGTCATCTTTTTGACGGCTTCCGGCGATGAGGCGAGCGTTGTGACGGGGCTGAGCCTGGGGGCGGATGATTACGTTATCAAGCCTTTCCGGCCGCGCGAACTGCTGGCGCGGATAGAAAACGCGCTGAGAAAGGCAGGGCGTGTGCAGTCCACGTTTGCGGTGGGGGATGTGCTTGTGGATACGGCGGGCGGCACCGTTAGGAAGGATGGGAAAGAAGTTTTCCTTTCCGCGCTGGAATACCGCTTGCTGCTTGCGTTCGTCAACAGCCCAAACGCCGTTTTGACGCGGGAGAGGCTGCTGGATGAGCTATGGGACGCGGCGGGAGAGTTCGTGGCCGATAATACCCTGAGCGTGTACATCAAACGGTTGCGGGAGAAAATTGAGGACGACCCTGCCAGGCCGCGCCTGATTTTGACCGTTCGAGGTATCGGATACCGGTTGGGAGGCGGATATGCTGCGCAATAAAGAAATCCGCCTTTTTTTCACGCTGATTTTTGTTATCGCAACCTTGGCGGCAGGGACGGGGTTTGCTATCGGTACGGCGGCCGGGCTGCTTTCGCTTGCCGCCTCTGCCGCCTTTGGCGCGGCGTTTTTCTTTTTTACAAGGGCGCGATACCGTGCCATCGCGCGGCTTAGCGGCGCAATCGATCGTGTGCTTCACGGGGA
>DVLH01000193.1 GCA_018715585.1 Candidatus Aphodomonas merdavium | reverse complement strand
ATGAGCCACCGCAGCGCGATGTACCAGCAGATTTACGATGACGCCGTGGCGCGCCTGCGCGAGCTGATGCACATTCCGCAGGAATACACCGTGCTGTTCATGCATGGCGGGGCGACGATGGAGTTTGCCGCCGTACCGCTGAATCTGCGCGTAAACGGCAAGGCCGACTACATCGATAGCGGCAACTTTGCGCATGTTGCGGCGGTGGAGGCCGAAAAATACCTGGATGTACATATCGTGGCGTCCAGCCGCGAGGATACGTACACCTACATCCCCGATTGGCGCGGCAAGCTCGACCCGCAGGCCGACTATGTGCATATTACCACCAACAACACCATTTACGGCACGCGCTATGTGGAGCTGCCCCAAACGGGAAACGTTCCGCTCGTGGCGGATATGAGCTCCAACATCCTTTCCGAGCCGTATGATATCACGAAGTTCGGCGCGGTCTATGCGGGCGCGCAAAAGAACATCGGCCCCAGCGGCGTGGCAGTGCTCGTGGTACGGCGCGATTTGCTGGGCCATGCCGCCGCCAACTGCCCCAAGCTGCTCGACTGGGCGCTGCAGGACAAAAACGGCAGCATGATCAACACGCCCAACACCTGGGCCATTTATCTTTGCGGCCTGTGCCTGCGGTGGCTGCAGGAGCAAGGCGGCGTGGAAGCGATCGAACGGGTGAACATCGAAAAGGCAAAACTGCTCTACGATTACCTGGACGAAAGCCGCTTGTTCCGCCCCACGGCGCAGCGCGCTTTCCGCAGCCGCATGAACGTCACGTTCGTCACGGGCGATCAAGCGATGGACGCGCTTTTTGTCAAGGAGGCGAAGGAGAAGGGGCTTGTCAACCTCAAGGGCCACCGCTCTGTGGGAGGCATGCGCGCCAGCATTTACAACGCGATGCCGGTTGAAGGCGTGCAGGCGCTTGTCGCCTTTATGAAGGAATTTGAAGCCGCACATTGACGGAGGAACGAGAATGTATTCCATTAAAACGCTCAACAAGATTTCCGATTGTATTTTTGACGCGCTGGGGACGGAAGGCTTTTGCGTCTCTGCGGACGCACAGGAGCCGGACGCCGTGCTGGTGCGCAGCGCCGATATGCACGAGATGCCCGTTCCCCAAAGCTTGCTGGCCGTTGCGCGCGCCGGCGCGGGCTATAACAACATCCCCGTGGCAGAGTATACCAAGCGCGGTATTTGCGTGTTCAACACGCCCGGGGCCAATGCCAACGCCGTGGCGGAATTGGTGCTGTTTGGCATGCTCGTGAGCGGGCGGCGCGTGGTAGAAGGCATTGAATGGTTGAATACGCTCAAGGGCCAAGAGGGCGTGGCAAAGCTGGTGGAAAAGGGCAAGAGCCGCTTTGTCGGGCCGGAACTGCGCGGCAAGACGCTGGGCGTGATAGGGCTGGGGGCAATCGGCATCCTGGTGGCCAACGCGGCGGCGCAAGGCCTGGGCATGGAGGTGCTCGGCGAGGACCCGTTCATTTCCGTGCAGCACGCATGGTCGCTTTCCCGCGCGATCAAGCGCGTGGAGAGCGTAGAGGAAATTCTTGCAAAGAGCGATTATGTTACCATCCATGTGCCGCTGAGCGATAAAACGCGCCATATGATCGGCCGCCAGCAGTTGGCGATGATGAAAAAAGGCGCGCATCTGCTCAACTTTAGCCGCGCCGAACTCGTCGATGGCGAAGCGGTGCGCGAGGCGCTGGCCAGCGGCCAGCTTTCCACCTACGTTACCGACTTCCCTACGGACGATATGCTCGGCGTGCAGGGCGTCATCTGCATTCCGCATTTGGGCGCGTCTACGCCGGAGAGCGAGGACAACTGCGCGCGCATGGCGGCTGAACAGGTCCGTTCCTATTTGGAAACGGGATCGATTCACAACAGCGTAAACTTGCCGGAAATGCAGCTGGGCCGCTTTGAAGGCGTGCGCTTGCAGGTGATCCACGCCAATGCTCCCGGCCTCGTCAGCCAGATTTCCTCTATCATCTCCGCCGAAGCGGTCAACATCGAAAACCTTACCAACAAAAGCCGCGGAGATATTGCCGTCACCGTGCTGGAGACGGATAAAGCGCTGTCCCAGGCGTCGCTGGACGCGCTTGGACAGCTGCCGCAAGTCTATCGCGTGCGCCAGCTGTGAAAGAAGCCGGGGGCGCGGGCTGCAGTCGCAGCCCGCGCTTTTTTTGCCTGAATCGCCGCGGGGAAAGCGCATTTCCGCGCTTGTGCGCCCGCGCGGTTTCCTGTATACTAATCTGTAAGTAACAGGGCGCGGAGGTGCTTTTTTGCAGATTAAAAACAGAATCATAGAAAAAATGCGCGAGTCGGTGGCCTCCGTGCTGCCCATTGCGCTTACGGTGACCGTGTTGTGCTTTAGCATCGCCCCCGTTTCAACCGACCTGATGCTGGCGTTCGTGCTGGGCACGGCGATGTTGATTGCGGGGCTGGGGCTGTTCACCTACGGCGCGGAAAACTCAATGACGCTCATCGGCACGTATACGGGCGCGCGGCTGACCAAATCGCGCAAGCTATGGCTCATTCTTGCGTTGAGTTTTTTCATTGGCGTGATGATCACCGTGGCGGAGCCGGATTTGCAGGTGCTGGCAGAAAACGTGCCGCACATCGACACGGGCATGCTGATGCTGACGGTGTCGGTGGGCGTGGGCATTTTCCTGGTGATCTGCATGCTGCGCATCCTCTTCGCCGTGCCGCTCAAGTGGGTGCTGCTGGCGTCCTACGGCCTTGTGTTCGCGCTGGCCGCGTTTTCCGACGCCGACTTCCTCAGCGTCGCGTTCGACTCTGGCGGCGTTACGACGGGGCCGATGACGGTGCCGTTCATCATGGCGATGGGCGTGGGC
>DVLH01000192.1 GCA_018715585.1 Candidatus Aphodomonas merdavium | reverse complement strand
GTTGTTAGCACTCGTGTTCGTTGAGTGCTAACCGGCAAGTCGTAGTGTACAGGAGAACCCTTTCATGCGCAAGGAGTGCGGGAAGGCAAATCGGACGAATTTGGCGAATTTTTGCCAAGTTTAAGAAAATATCAATTTATTTCAACAGAAATCAAAGGATTTTGATCTTTTTTGACTTTCTTGCAGAAACGAGGGGGAAAACGTGCTACAATGGCCCCATGCAGGAGAGATTGTTACAATGGTATGACGAAAACAAGCGGGATTTGCCCTGGCGGCGCACGCGCGCTCCCTATGCCATCTGGCTGAGCGAGGTGATGCTGCAACAGACGCGCGTGGAGACGGCCCGGGGATATTGGGAGCGGTTTCTTTCGCGCTTTGCGGATGTGGCGGCGCTTGCGGCGGCGCAGGAGCAGGAGGTGCTCAAGCTGTGGGAAGGGCTTGGCTATTATAGCCGGGCGCGCAATCTGCTCAAATGCGCGCGCATGGTCTGCGAGCACTATGGCGGACGCTTTCCGCAGACGGCGGCGGAGCTGAGGAAGCTTCCCGGCATTGGGGAATATACAGCCGGAGCAGTGGCAAGCATCGCCTTTGACGAGCGGGTCGCGGCGGTGGACGGCAACGTGGAGCGCGTGCTTTCCCGCGTGCTGGGCATCCGTGAGGAGCTCGATATCCCGTCGGTGCGCCGGCGGCTTCGGGAAGAGGCGACGGCGCTGGTGCCGCCAAAGCGTCCCGGGGATTTCAATCAGGCGCTGATGGAGCTGGGCGCATGCGTTTGCCTGCCTGCGCCGCAGTGCGGGCGCTGTCCCTTGCAGGCGCTTTGCGATGCATGCGCTGCGGGCGATGCGGCGCTGCTGCCGCGCAGGGCGCAAAAGCCGGCGCCGCGGGTGGAACGCCGCGCGGTTGCCATTGTGCTGTGCGAAGGGCGGGCGCTTGTCTGCCGGCGGGAAGAGGGGCTTTTGCATGGGTTGTGGTGCTTCCCGTGCCCGCAGGCGGAGGACCCGCTGCCCTTCCTGGAACGGCTGGGAATCCGCGCAAGGCTGGTCGGGCCGCTGGGCCATGCGCGCCATGTGTTCACCCACAGGATCTGGGAGATGGAGCTATGGCTGCTTGCAGCGGAGGACGCGGCCTGTCCGCCCGGCTACCGCTTTGCGGACGCGCGGGAGCTGGGCGAGCTGCCGATGCCCACGGCAATGCGCAAAGCGCGCGAGGCGGCGCTGGCAAAAATGGGCTGTTCCCGCGCCGGGTGACAAAGCATAAAAAATATGATAGAATAAAACCCAATCAAAAGAGAAAGGATCGATCGAGCGGGGCAGATGAAACGTATATTGGCAGTGCTGCTTTCGTTGTTGTGTTTTCCTTTACGGGCGCTGGGGAGCAGCGTTTGCGCATGTCCGGACGCGCAGGTGCACCAGGCGCGCGAGGCGGCGATTGCCGCTGTGCTTGAGGCGTATGATACGATGGGGGCTTCCATTGCCATCGTTTCCAGCGGGCAGGTGGTGGACACGTTTGTATACGGCCGGGCCAACCGCGCGGACGATATCCCCGTGACGGAGGACACGTTTTTTAAAGTGGCGTCCCTAACCAAGATGGTTTCGGCGTTGGGCGTGCTGCGGTTGGTGGAGAATTGCCAGCTGACGCTGGACGGCGATGTTTCCGACTTCCTTCCTTTTACGGTGCGCAACCCTTACTTCCCCGATACACCCATCACGCTGCGGCAGATCATGACGCATACGGCGACGCTGTTGGACGATTACCACTACAAAATGGCGGTTGACAATGGCAACATTACGCCGCTTTCCATCGTCTTTGAGGGGAACTACACATACATGAATTTTCTCAAGAAGGAGCCCGGAACGGTCAGCGATTACTCCAACTTTGGCGGCGGGATGCTGGGCGTGCTCATCGAGGAGCAGACCGGCATGACGGTGGACGAGTACATGCAGCACTACATCTTTAACCCCATCGGGGTGACGGCGGCCTACCACACGCCCAACCTGCCCTACGGCGCGCCAATCGCCCGCGTGTACAACATCGAAAGCACCGGCATGACGGTGGATATGATGGCCTCGGAGGAAACCCACTATGACGCCGAACCGGAGCTGGATTACGTGCATACGGCCGGCGGGCTGATGTGCACGGCAGAAGGCCTTGCCCGGCTGCTGATCGTGATCCTGGGCGACGGCACATATGAAGGCGTGCGCATCCTGCGCCCGGAAACGGTGGAGGCGATGCGCCAGCTGCAAAATAACATTGGGTCCGTGCGCTGCGAGTCGGACAGAGGGCTCAACCTCAACATCATCACCGACGAGATCGTGCCGGGACGCACGATGTACGGCCATCAGGGCAAGGCGTACGGGATGATTGCGGCCGCCTATGGCGACCCGCAGGATCAGACGGGCGTTGTGATGATCACCAACGGCTGCGACGATTCGACGTTTAATTCCGTGGCGCGCATCGTGCGCGCGCTGATGACGGAGATTTACGAGGGCTGGCTGGGGGATTCCGGGGCATACCGCCTGCACACGCCTGTGCCCACGCCGGAGTTGGAACCTGCGCCGACGCCCGGGCCAACGCTCAAATCCGCGCCCGACCCGACGCCGGAACCGACCCTTCCGCCGGGATGGACGGATGGGGAAATGACCATTATCCCCGGCGACATGCTCTTTTCGCAGGACGTGAGCTCTACCTGGAGCGATGTAGAGGAAGAACCGTTTGTTTTTTAAAGGCGGGTACAGCGAAAAAATCAGCGCCGGAACGAAAAGTTCCGGCGCAGGCGACGGCAAGCCGCCGCCAGCCTTAACTGTTGGACACGGGCAGCGCGCTTCGTCCTCCCGGGAGGAAGTTTGCCCACAAGGGCGGCGCGGTATGCGCGGGGGAAGGGAGAATATTTTGCAGCGGGGGATCAACGTCGGCAAAGCGTCCGTCTATGCAATCGCCCTCAACGCCATGCAGATTGGCGCAGCGCTCGTTATTGTGCTGCTGGTACTGTTTACGGACGTAGAAAAACGGACGAATTGGCAATATATCGAGGCACTTGTGACGGTATCGGCGGCGCTTGTCATTTGCGGCGCAATTATCGATATCGGCAACGCTTTTTCGGCCCAGCGGATCAAAGAACAATCCGAAATGCTGGAGGAAGCCTACGAGCAGTTGGAAGCGCTCAACGGCGCGTTGCGCGCGCAGCGGCACGATTTTCAAAACCATCTGCAGGTGATCGGCGGGCTGGTAGAGATGGGCGAGGCGGACGAAGCGGCGGAATACATCGACCGCGTGTACGGTTCGGTCGGCCAGCTTTCGCAGACGCTCAAAACGGCCATCCCTGCTGTCAACGCGCTCCTGCATGTGAAAATGGCCGAGGCGGCAAAGCGGGGCATCGAAATGAAAACGCAGATCCTCTCGCGCTGGGAAGGGCTTACCATGCCGGGCTGGGAGATGTGCCGCGTGCTGGGTAACCTCATCGACAACGCGATGGATGCGCTCGCAGATACCAAACGCCCGTGCCTGACCGTCGCCATCGGCGAGGACCGGCGTGCGTTGACGTTTGCTACGGAGAACAATGGGCCGGAAATTCCTATGGAACTGCGCGAGAAGATCTTCCAGCCTGGGTTTACGACAAAGGGCGGCGAGCGTGGGCAGGGGCTCGCCATCGTGCGGGAGATCATCGGAGCGTATGGCGGCGAATTGCGGCTGCAATCCGATGCGGAGCACACCGTGTTTTCCGGCCGCCTGCCCAAGGAAGCGGCGCAACAAACGAAAGGAGAAGAAGCATGACAACCATCACAAAGCAATCGCTGGGTGCGCTGCCCTGCGGGGCGGACGTGGCGCTGTACACGCTGAAAAACGCGCAGGGCGCCTATGTGGAAATCGCGACGCTTGGCGCCACAATCGTGTCCATCCATGTTCCGGACAAGGAGGGACGGCTGGGCGATGTGACGCTGGGATACCGCGACATGGCGGGGATGAGCACGGCAAAAGGATACATGGGCAAGGTGGTCGGGCGTTACGCCAACCGCATCGGCGGCGCATCGTTCACGCTCAATGGCCGCACGTACCAGCTGGCCAAGAACAACGGGGAAAACACGCTGCACGGCGGTATCAACGGGTTTGATAAAAAGATCTACCAGGCGCAGGTGGAGGGCGAATCACTCGTTTTGACGGCGGAAAGCCCGGACGGGGAGGAAAACTTCCCCGGCGCGATGCGCTGGCAGGTGACGTATTCGTTTTCGGACGCCAATGCGCTGCGTATCCAATACCGGGCGGAATGCGACCAGGACACGCCCGTCAACTTGACAAATCACGTCTACTTCAATCTTTCTGGCCCCGGCTGTCCGTCCGCGTGCGAGCACCGCATGCAAATCGAGGCGGACTACATTACCGAGGTTGGGAGCAGCGCCTGCATTCCCACGGGCAGGCTTTTCCCCGTGGAGGGAACGCCCCTTGATTTGCGCGCACCGCGCCTGGTGGGCGAAGGGCTTTCGCAGCAGGAAACGTGCGAGCAGATGCGCTTTGGCAACGGATATGACCATAACTTCGTCGTGCGCGGCTGGGACGGGACGCTGCGGCGCATCGCCACGTTGTGGGACGATGCGAGCGGGCGGCGCATGGAAACATGGACGGATCAGCCGGGCGTGCAGTTCTATAGCGGCAACGGCATTGCCGGCGATTTGCCCGGCAAGCTTGGCGTGCCGTATCAGAGGCGGCAGGGGCTGTGCCTGGAGACGCAGCATTTCCCCGATAGCGTCCACCATGATAACTTCCCCAGCTGTATCCTCAAAAAAGGGGAGACGTTTGAAAGCTGCACGGAATACCGCTTTTTTGTGGAGTGACCGCCATGAGCCGTTTGATTGGCGTCGTGCCGACGGCGCGCCTGTTTGAGGGGGACGACCCTTACCAGGACAACTACGTGTTTGTCAATAGCTATATGCGGCGCCTGGCCGAAGCGGGCGGCACGGCGGCGGGCGCATTGCCGGTGGACGGCTATTTTGCGCCGGGCGCGCTGGAAAAGTTTGACGCGCTGTTGCTGTGCGGCGGGCGGAAGATTTGGCCCTATCACATCCAGGCGGTGGAGCATGCCGTCTGCGCGGGAAAGCCGCTGCTGGGCGTGTGCCTGGGGATGCAATCGATTTGCGCATATTTCATGGTGAAAGAGCAGGCGCGCACGTGCGGTTTTACAGGCCCGGCGGTGGAGCTGTTCGAGCGGATGAAGCGGGAAAAGTACTTTTTCACCCGCCCTGTTTCCGGCCATTGGGTCGTGCCGCTGACGCGCACCACGGTAGACGCCGTCAAACATCCCGTCCATTTTGCGCCGCAGTCGCGCCTGAGCGCACTGCTGGGGCGGCAGGAGACGATGGGCGCGTCGATGCACAACTACCGCGCCGACCACGTGCCGCAAGGGCTGCAGCTGGCCGCCTGGGCGGACGACGGCTGTATCGAAGGTGTGGAAGGGGAGAACATCCTGGGCGTGCAGTTCCATCCGGAGGTGGATACGGTGCATTTGGCGCTGTTTCAAGCGCTAGCGACGGGCACGCTATAGGTTTTTTGAAACGGAAAAGCGCCCTGAGGCGGGAACCCGCCCACGGGGCGCTTTTTGTATGCCGTAAACTTTGCGGGAAAACGCTTTTTAAACCCGGAAAACGGCCGCCCCTTTTCTCCTCCTGCCGCCCAGAGGCCGCTTGCGGCGTCGAAAAAGACGCGCAACGGGAGCGCGGCAGAACATTTCGTCTTGGCCGCCTGTTTGGCAAGCGGAAAGCAGAGCGCACGGCATGCCGCCTCTGGAAAAAGGACGGAGGACGAAAGGGAAAACATGGCCCCGCCGGCTCCGCATTGCAGCGGGGACACAAAAAAACCGCCGGCAGTGCCGGCGGTTTGGTACCGTTTGCAGACGGAAAACGAAAAGGATTTACAGAGACTGCGCCGCATTTGTGCCGGCGATCATGCCGCCGCAGATGGCTTCGAGGATCGCGTTGCCGCTAATGCGGTCATCGCCATGGAAACCACCGCAGATTTCGCCCGCAGCGTACAGGCCGGGCATCGGCGTTCCTTCGGTGGTAAGGGCGCGCATTTCGGTATCAATATGGATGCCGCCCATGGAGTGATGCTCCGCAGAGTGGTTCAATGCCGCATAGTAGGGCGGCGTCGTCATCTTTTCAGTGCCAAGGAACGAGGTGCGGCCGAACTCCTCGTCATAGCCAGCATCGCAGGCGGCGTTGAAACGTTCGATGGAATCAGCAAGGACTGCCGGGTCTGCACCGATCTTTTCGGCCAGCTCTTCGATGGAATCGGCCTTGATGAGGCAGCCCTTTTCGATGCATTCTTCCACGCTGTCGCCACCGGTGGTTTTGCCGTCTACGATCGTGGAGCCGTTGGCATCGGAAAGGATGTAGACTTCATACCCGTCCTGCGCCAGCATGGCGGCGGAAAGTTCCCTGTCGCTGGCGGTTTCGTTGACAAAACGCTTGCCGCTGTTGTTGACGAGCATGTTCGTATAGTTGCTGACATACGGGGCTACGCCCATGGAGTACTTGGTGCCGTAAACGAACATCTGGACTTTGTCCATGTCGATCAGCTCAACACCGATATCCCTGGCCATGATCAGGCCGTCGCCGGTGACGCCAGCGCTGTTGTCAGTGGCAAAATCATCGGGGATTTGCGGATACCAGGTGTTATATTCGTTGATCAAATCCACATTGCTGCCTACGCCGCCCGTAGCCAGGACGACGCCGTTCTCCGCATGGATGACGTACTGCGTGCCGTCCGAACCTTCGGCGTTGACGCCGGTGACGCGGCCGTCCGTGACGATCAGCTCTTTGCCGGCCACTTCCATCAGGTATTCAACCGGGTTTTCCGCATTGGTGCCGCCCTGCACGAGCACGTCGATCATCATCTGGCTGTTCTTGCTATCGCCAGCGCCCTTGTTCCTGCGGGCGCGCTGTGCGTCGAGCGTCACCGTGCCGGAATCGCTCGCCTTGGTGCCAATTACCTCATCGCTCCAGACGAAGCCGTTATCTTCCATCCACAGATAGCACGGATAGCTTTCGGAACAATAACGTTCAATCAACGCCGTATCGCCGGTGAAGTTGCCATCCGCATAGACCTGTAGCATGTGGTATTCTTCGGAGTCGAACATGTACGTTTCGCCCGATGCAGTGTATTCGTCATACTGCTGGCGAACGGCTTCCTGCCAGCGGGCCATATCGTCGTTGAGCGGCTCCAGGGCGAGGATGTCTTCCACATCCTGGCGCATCTCGTCGTTCATTTCCGCCTTCTTGGAGACTTCCTGGTTGCCGCAAGCGTAGTATGCGCCGCTGAGCAACGTGGTGCCGCCGAGCGTGGCAGTCTTTTCCAGCACGATGACATCTGCACCCTGCTCTGCGGCCGCAAGCGCTGCCGCCAGACCAGCTCCGCCGCCGCCAACGACGACGACGTCAGTTGTCATTTCCACCGTCTCGCCAGAGGCGGCCTTTTCAGGAGAAATCGCTTCCAGCTGGGCAATATCGGCGCCCGCCTGGGTCAAGGCATCCTTGACGGCGGCAAGCAGGCCGTTGCTGGAGATGGTGCAGCCGGTGACGGCATCAAGGCCGAGACCCTGCGCGGCGATGATTTCCGCCGGAAGTTTCTCAAGCGCTACGGTGCCTACGCCTTCCGTTTCGCTGTGTTCCACGACTTCAATCGCAGCGATTTTGCCGTCCGTCACCGTGACGGAGACGGTGATCTTTCCGCCAAAACCGTCACCGGTACCTGTGTAGACGCCATCGTTCATCGTGGTCGCGTCCCCTGCCATTGCTGTGGCTGCAAGGAGGATAAGCAACACACACATCAGACAAGCAATTGTCTTTTGAGCCCATGTGCGCTTCATGTATTTCCCTTCTTTATTAGATAATAATATGCATATTATTATATGCATTGCATATTATATACTTGGTCAAACAATACGTCAAGATAAAAAC
>DVLH01000191.1 GCA_018715585.1 Candidatus Aphodomonas merdavium | reverse complement strand
CGTTTGCAAAATCAGTTCTCTTGTGGAGATGGAAGAATCATGCATAAGCGCCTCCCAAAGCGTCCGCATCCGCAAATCGGGTTTGACAAAAACAAACGGCCCGGCAAACGGCCGGGCCGATGTATGCGCGGAACTTGTCCTCGAAAACTCAATACTTGCGCTTGCGAGCTGCTTCCGCCTTTTTCTTGCGCTTTACACTGGGTTTTTCGTAATGCTCGCGTTTTCTCACCTCAGCCAGGACGCCGGCACGCGCGCACTGGCGCTTGAATCTTCTCAGAGCGCTCTCCAGGGATTCGTTTTCCCTAATACGGACTTCAGACACTTGTATCCCTCCCCTCCGCTCATCTCACAGCCCTTCCGGGCGAACATGGAACATTATATCTCTTTTCCGTTTGCACGTCAATAACAATTTTCCAGAACAAAACGCTGTTTTCAAAACGTTCACGATTCGCCGCGCACGCTCACGCCATATGCTCGGACAGCTTCGTTCCTCCCAGCAGATGGATATGCAAATGCTGGACGGACTGGCAAGCGTCGGGCCCACAGTTGGATACAATCCGATAGCCGGACTTGTCCAGCTCCAGCTTTCTGGCCACGAGTGCAGCGGTGCGCAACAAGCGCGTCAACAGTTCCTCGCTCATATTTCCCGTCTCGTTCAAGCCGGAAAAATGTTCCTTCGGAACGATGAGCACGTGCACGGGCGCCTGCGGATGCAGATCGTTAAACGCCACGACCAAATCATCCTCATAAATCTTATCAGAAGGGATTTCGCCACGCGCAATTTTACAAAAAATGCAATCGTTCATCACGTCTCACCTCGATTCTGTGGGAAGCTCTTCCAACCATCTAACGCACGGGGAAAGGTTTTTCTTCCCGCATCACTTTTCCCTTTGCCACGCCGTTTTCCACAGCGCATATGCGCACGTTTGCAATCGTTCCCGCAGCGGCATCCGCGATTGTGCGGACATATTCCGGCGTATAGCCCTCCGCTCCGCCTTCACACGGCTGTTCAAAAAGCACGCGGACCGTTCGCCCCACAAAGCGGCGCATGTATTCTTCCTCCAACTGCCGCCCCAGCGCGATCAGCCTTCTGGCGCGCTCCTGGCGCACGGCGGGCGGCACGCTGCCCGGCATAGACGCCGCGCGCGTTCCCTTCCGCTCCGAATAGGGGAACACGTGCAGCCGCGCAAACCCGACGCGCTTAACAAACGCCAGCGTTTGCGCGAACTCCTCCTCTGTCTCGCCCGGAAAACCGGTCATCACGTCTGTTTGCAGCGCCGCATCCGGATACGCTTCGCGCAGCCGCTCCACCGCCTGCATATACTGCGCCGTATCATACCGGCGGCCCATGCGGCGCAGCACGGTGTCGCTCCCGCTTTGCAGCGCCAGCATAAAATGCGGGCAGATTTGCGGCATCTCCTGAAGGCGCTTGACAAATTCTTCCGTCACAACAACGGGCTCCAGCGAACCAAGGCGCACCCGCTCCACGCCCGGCGCGCCGCAAACGCACGAAAGCGCGTCGCAGAGCGACGCACCGCTATCGACGCCGTAGCTCGCCAGATGGATGCCAGCCACGACGATTTCCCGAAACCCCGCTTTGCTCAGGCGCAGCGCCTCCAGGCGGATCTCCTCCAGCGGGCGCGAGCGCAGCGGCCCCCGCACGCTGGGGATGATGCAGTAAGCGCAAAAATTGCGGCACCCTTCCTGAATTTTGAGCGTAGCGCGCGTATGCCCTTCACTGCCGCGCACGCTCAGCTTTTCAAACGGCGTTCCCGCCGCCAGCGGTTCCACAGCCACCAACGCCTCGGGCGCGCAAAGCGCCTGGCGCAGCAGCTGTGCAATCTCGCCCCGGCGCTGCGTGCCCAGCACGAGCCGCACGCCGTCCAGCAGCAACGACTCCGCCTCCCGCTGCGCCAGGCAGCCCGTCACGACGATGGCCGCCTGCGGGTTTTGTTTTGCCGCGCGGCGGATCATCTGGCGGGATTTCTGGTCGCCCGTTCCCGTCACGGTGCATGTGTTGATCACATACACGTCTGCCTTTTCATGAAACGCGACGGCCTCATAGCCGTCGTCCAACAACCGCTCCAGCATGGCTTGGCTGTCGTATTGGTTCACCTTGCAGCCAAGCGTGCAAAACGCTACCGTAGCCATCAAAAATCTCCTGTAACGGTAAAGATGGACGCCAACGCCGCCATGCCCGCCGTCTCCGTGCGCAAAATGCGCGGGCCCAGCGTCACAAGCCGGCCGCCCAGCGCGCTCAGCCCCTGCGCTTCCTCCGCCGTCATGCCGCCCTCCGGGCCGATGACGACGCCGATGGTGCGGGCTGCCTTGCCCGCAAGGGCATCCGCAATGCGGACGCATCCTTCCGCTTCCTCCCACGGCACGAGCAGGCAGTCAAACCCGCGCAAGCGCTCCTCCAGCGCCGCAAGCGGTTCGGCCGCATAAATCCGCGGCACCTCGCCGCGGCAGCACTGTTTCGCCGCTTCGCGCGCTACGCGCTGCAGGCGGGCGAGGTTCTTTTCCGGGTTGCGCTCCTGTTCGGCCACGCAGCGCTTCATGCGCACGGGCTGAATGGCGTCCACGCCCAGTTCGGTGCATTTTTGTACAATCCATTCCAGCTTCCCGCTCTTGGGAATCCCCTGGAACAACGTCACCCGCGTTTGCGCCTCGCAGTCCGGCAGGCGTTGCCCCAGCGCCGCCACAAGCGTGCGCGCGCCCCTATCGGCCTTTTCAATCACGGCCTCATACACGCCGCGCCGCCCATCCAGCAGGATAATCCTATCCCCTGCCCGCAGCCTGAGCACTTGCAGCGCGTGGTGCGCTTCCTCCTCGCTCAGGCGCACGCGGCCGCCGCTGACCTGCTCCGGCTCGAAATAAAACCTGTGCGCGTTCCATGCCGCCATGTTCCGTCACCTCGCGGCGATGGCGGTCCACTCGCCCCTATGTTCCACGCGCTCGGCGGCAAATCCCGCCTCTTCCAGCGCCTGGAGCACATCCGCTTCACGCTCGAGGATGATGCCCGAGCAAACAAACACACCGCCGGGCTTCATATGGGCCCGAACGGCCTTGCACAGCAGAATGACCGCATCGGCGATGATGTTGGCAAAGACGACATCCGCGCGCATGTCCACGCCCTGGAGCAAATCGCCCGCCTGCGCCGTAACGCGCTCGCTCAAGCCGTTGCGCGCAATGTTCTCCTGCGCCACGCGCACCGCCACAGGATCGATATCAATCCCCAGCGCGCGCTTTGCCCCCATGAGCACCGAGGCAATCGCAAGGATGCCGCTGCCCGTTCCTACGTCGAGCACCTCGTCTCCGGGGTGGATAAGGTCCTCCACCAGGCCGAGACACATTGCTGTCGTTTCGTGCGTACCGTTGCCAAAGGCCATGCCCGGATCGATGGAGATGACGTGATCGCCCGGCTGCGCCTCATAATCCTCCCACACGGGCCGCACCACCAGATGCCGCCCCACGCGGAAGGGCTTGTAGTACTTTTTCCAGTTTTCTGCCCAATCCTCTTCGTGCACCTGAACGGTCTGAATCTTCCGCGAACCGGCGTCAAAGCCAAGAAACTCGGGCGTAAACGCATCCAGCCGCGCGCGCAGCCCGGCAAGCATCTCCCCGTTTGCCAGCTCCGCCGGAAAATACGCCCGCACGAGCACGTCCTCGTCCATTTTTTCAATCACGCTCGGATCGATCAAATCCCAGCGCGTCGCATCTGTCGGCTCCATGGCCGCGTCCGCACGGTCCTCAATGCTCACGCCCTTGGCGCCCGCGCTCATCAGCGCCTCGCCGATCAAATCCGCGCCCGCCGTGTTCGTGCGCACCGTAACCTCCAAATAATCCATCGGCGTTTCTCCTTGACGAAAAACTATTTGTCGGAAAAGTAATCCTTCATCCGTTCAAAGAACGATTTGCGCGTCTCGTATTCCTTACCGCTGAGGGAGTCTTCAAACTGCTTGAGCAGTTCCTTCTGGTGATCCGTCAGCCTTCGCGGCACATCCACGCGCACCTTCACATACAGATCGCCCTTGCCGTTTGCGCGCAGCATCTGCACGCCATGGCCGCGAAAGCGCAGTTCCGTGTCGTTCTGCGTGCCCTCGGGAAGATTATAGGGAATAGGCCCTTCCAGCGTGGGGATTTGGATCTCTCCGCCCAGCGCCGCCTGCGTGAAGGAAAGCGGCAATTCGCAGTAGAGGTTATACCCTTCGCGCTTGAAAAGCTTGTGGGGCTTGACACGGATGTAGACGTACAAATCACCGGCCGGGCCGCCGCGCACGCCGCTTTCTCCCTGGCCTGAAAGCGTCATCACCTGGCCGTTGTCAATGCCGGCGGGGATGTTCACCGTAGCCGTGCGGGAAACGCGCACATTCCCCTTGCCGCCGCATTTCGGGCACTTTTCCTTGATCACCTGCCCCGTTCCTCCACAGGCGGAACAAGGCCGCTGCGTTACCACCTGGCCAAAGAGCGAGTTCTGCACGCCGCGCACGGTGCCCGTCCCCTTGCAGACGGAGCATTTTTCCGGCTGTGTCCCCGGCTTTGCGCCGCTGCCCTTGCAGGCGTCGCACGGCTCCGAGCGCTGAAAGCGGAACTCTTTTTTGCAGCCAAAGGCCGCTTCTTCAAACGTGATTGTCAAATCAAAGCGCAAATCGGCGCCGCGTTCGGGACCGTTGCGCGTCTGGCGGACGCCGCCGCCAAAGAAGGTGCTGAAAATATCGCCAAAGCCGGAAAAACCGTCGAAACCGCCTTCAAAGCCCGGCTGACCGTTTACGCCTTCAAACCCAAACTGATCGTAACGCGCGCGCTTATCGGGATCGTTGAGCACTTCGTACGCCTCGTTGAGCTCTTTAAAGCGCGCCTCGGCCTCTTTATCGTCCGGGTGCAGGTCCGGGTGGCACTCCTTCGCCTTTTTGCGGTACGCGGATTTAATCTCCGCCTCCCCCGCGCCTTTGGAAACGCCCAACACGTCGTAGTAGTCCCGCTTTGCCAAATCAATCCACCGCCTGTCATCATTACGGAGACAGCCGGGAGACATACGTCCCCCGGCGCTCCGATTGCTCTTGCGTATCGTACGCTGTCAAACGCAAGTATTTTACTTCACATCGTAATCGGCGTCAACCGTTCCGTCGTCGTTGCCCGGCTGCTCACCGCCCGGCTGCTGCGCGTCGCCCGTAGGCTGCTGCTGCGCCTGCTGCTGGTAGATCTTGCCGAACACCTGGTACACCTTCTGCGTGAAGCCCTCCATGGCGCTCTTGATCTGCGCGCCGTCGTTCGTCTCACGCACCTTCTTGAAAGCGTCCAACTCGCTCTGCACGAGGTCTTTATCCTCCTGGGAGAGCTTGTCGCCATGCTCGCGCAGCTGCTTTTCGGTGTCATAGATCAGGTTATCCGCACGGTTGATCGTTTCCACCTGTTCCTTGTTCTTTTTATCTTCTTCGGCGTATTGCTCCGCCTCTTTGACACGCTGCTTGATCTCTTCCTCCGTCAGGTTGGTGGAAGCGGTGATGGTCACCTTCTGCTCGTTGCCCGTGGCCAGATCCTTGGCGGAGACATTGACGATGCCGTTACGGTCGATGTTGAACGTGACCTCGATCTGCGGCACGCCGCGCGGCGCGGGAGCGATGCCCGTCAGCTGGAAGCGGCCCAGCGTCTTGTTGTGCGCAGCCATCTCGCGCTCGCCCTGGAGCACATGCACCTCGACGGTCGTCTGCCCGTCGGCGGCGGTGGAGAAGATCTGGCTCTTGGTGGTGGGGATGGTCGTGTTGCGGTCGATCAGGCGGGTGAACACGCCGCCCATCGTCTCAATGCCCAGGGACAGCGGCGTCACGTCCAGCAGCAGCACGTCCTTGACCTCGCCGCCGAGCACGCCGGCCTGAATGGCGGCGCCCAGCGCCACGCACTCGTCCGGGTTGATGCCTTTAAACGGCTCTTTGCCCGTGATGCGCTTGACGGCTTCCTGCACGGCCGGGATACGCGTGGAACCGCCGACCAGGATCACCTTGTCGATCTGCGACGCTGTCAAACCGGCGTCCTTGAGCGCCTGCTGCATCGGCTGCACGGTGGCATCGACGAGGTCGCGCGTGAGCTCGTCAAACTTGGCGCGCGTCAGCGTCAAATCCAAGTGCTTGGGGCCGTTGGCGTCGGCGGTGATAAACGGCAGGTTGATGTTGGCGCTCATCACGCCGGAAAGCTCAATCTTCGCCTTCTCGGCCGCTTCCTTCAGGCGCTGCAGCGCCATGCGGTCCTTGCGCAGGTCCACGCCGTCGCTCTTGAGGAACTGCTCGGCGATCCAGTCGATAATGCGCTGGTCAAAGTCGTCGCCGCCCAGGCGGGTGTTGCCGTTTGTGGCGAGCACTTCAAACACGCCGTCGCCGATCTCCAGCAGGCTGACATCGAACGTGCCGCCGCCCAGGTCGTAAACGAGGATCTTCGAGCTGCCCTCTTTGTCCAGGCCATACGCCAGAGACGCTGCCGTCGGCTCGTTGATGATACGCAGCACTTCCAGGCCCGCAATACGTCCAGCGTCCTTGGTGGCCTGGCGCTGGCTGTCGTTGAAGTACGCCGG
>DVLH01000190.1 GCA_018715585.1 Candidatus Aphodomonas merdavium | reverse complement strand
TCCTCGCCCGGCAGTTCAACCGGAACAGCTTCCTCACCCGTGCCCAGGTCTTCGCCGGGTATCTCATCGCTGTAGTTGAACGCTTCTTCTTCCAGCGCCGCGCGGATGCTCAAGCTGATGCGCTTGGCCTGCGGATCAACGCTGAGCACTTTCACGCGCACGATCTGCCCCACCTGCACGGCGTCTTCCACCTTGGCAATGCGGGTGAGCGCGCACTGGGAAATGTGCACCAAGCCATCCAGGCCGGGCTCGAGCTCCACAAACGCGCCGAACGTGGTGATGCGCACAACCTTGCCCTCGACGATGCAGCCGGCGGGATACTTCTCCTCCGCCACATCCCACGGGCGAGGCTGCGTCTGCTTGTAGCCAAGCTGGATGCGCTCGCGCTCGGGATCGAGGGAGAGCACTTTGACCATGATTTCCTGGTTGGGGGAGACGACCTCGCTGGGATGCTTGACGCGGCCCCAGCTCAGGTCCGTCACATGGACGAGCCCGTCCACGCCGCCGATATCGACAAACGCGCCGAAATCGGTCAAACGGCGGACGATACCCGGAATGATTTCGCCTTCCTTAAGCGCAGCCCATACTTCCTTCTTCTTGGCGGCCGCCTCTTCCATGATGACGGCCTTGCGGGAGCAGACGATGCGCTTTTTCTGCTTATCCACCTCGATGATCTTGAGCTTGAGCTCTTTGCCGACGAAGTCTTCAATCTTCTCGACATAGCGCTGCGAAAGCTGGGACGCCGGGATGAACGCGCGCACGCCGCCCACATTGGCGATCAGGCCGCCCTTGACGGCTTCCTTGCCGACGCCTTCGACGTATTCGCCGTTGTCGTAGCGCTGCATGAGCGCTTCCCAGTTGCGGCGGTTGACAATGTTGCGCTGCGAAAGCAATACATTGCCTTCCCCGTCGTTCACCTTGACGACCTCGACCTCGATTTCGTCGCCGACCTTGACGTCGGTGGTAACCAGATCGCTCTTTTTGACCAATCCGTCGGACTTGTACCCAATGTTGACGCAAACTTCGTCTTCAGTGATCTGCACAACGGTGCCGGTGATGATCTGGCCGGGGCGTATGGTCACAAGCGTCGCTTCGACATCAGCCATAAAATTGCTGCTGTCGGCAGACGCGGCTTCCGCTGCCTGCTCGGGGGCCTTTGTGGCCGGCTCGGCGGCTGTCGCTTCAGCCGGAGCTTCCTGCGGGACGTTTTGTTCCATGTCGTTCATACGTGTCGCAACCTCCTTAAGTGACCAATCCGGTGTAGAGGCACCGGCGGCTATCGCTATATAATCTGACGCGAAAATGCCTTCTCGCGGCAAGTCCGCGGCCGATTCCAGAAAGAAAACCCGTTTGCAGCGCGCGCGGCACGTTTCATAGAGCGCAAGCGTGTTCGCGCTCTCGCGCCCGCCCACCACGAGCACAACGTCCGCCTCTTGGCACAGCCGCTCCGCTTCGCGCTGGCGCTGTGCCGTTGCGGCGCAAATGGTGTTTTCAACGTGCAGCGCATCTACGCGGCCAACAAGCGCCTGCACAATCGCATCCCATTTTGCCTGCGTCAACGTCGTCTGCGCAACGACAAGCGCGCCGGGCAAACGGTCAATCCGCTCCGCCTCTTCCGCGCTGCCCACGACATACACGGGGCCTTGACACCACCCGGCCGTCGCCTTTACCTCCGGGTGCTCGGCCCGTCCGGCAATGATCACGGCCTTGCCGCCCTGGCTGTACTCGCGCACAAGGCGATGCACGCGCGCTACATTGGGGCAGGTGGCGTCCACGATGCGGACACCGCGGCGTTCAAGCTCTTTGAGCGTCTCCGGCGCTGCGCCATGGGAACGGATGATAACCGTCCCTCCCGCAAGCGAGCCGGGATCCTCCAGCACATGGACGCCCGCCGCCTCCAACCGGGCAAGCACTTCCCGGTTGTGAATGAGGCTGCCCAGCGTCCAGCACGGGCCCTCGCGCGCCACGGAAAACGCCTTTTCCACGGCCGCGCGCACGCCGTAACAAAACCCTGCATGTTCCGCTATGACAACGCGCAATCCGCTGCCTCCGCCGCCTTGTTCCCAAGATAGGAACAAAAAATGTCATCTATATTCTTTTCGAGATATAGTCGCAAAATCCTCCTATTTTATCCTTTTTTCTGAAAATTTTTCTCGTCCGACGCGACAGCCTGCAGCGCGTGGAGCGCCTGCGAAACGCGTTCTTTGACGGCATTGAGCGTTTCACTGTCCGGGCGTTTCTGGCGCAGATCGTCCAGGTCCAGCGGTTTGCCGACGGCTGCGCGCAGCTTTCCGCCCACGCGGTACGCCCCGCCCAGATAGACGGGCACAACCGGCACATCCGCCTTGAGCGCCAGCACGGAGATCCCTGTCTCCAGTTCGCCTATTTTCCCGTCGTGATGGCGCGTGCCCTCCGGAAAAATGCCCAGCACATGCCCGTCCTTGAGCACCTGCAGCGCCGTGCGCATGGCGGCGAGATCCGCCTTGCCGCGCTTGACGGGAAACCCGTGCATTTTGGTGATATACCAGCGCACGATGGGATTGCGAAAGAGTTCTTCTTTTGCCATAAAATAAACAACGCCCTGGCGGCATACCTCGCCCAGCGCAAAGGGATCGCCCATGGAGCGGTGGTTGGCCAAGAGAATATACGGCGCATGCTCCGGCAGGTTTTCGCGTCCGCAAAAGCGCAGGCCAAACAGGCGGAAATAGAGAAAATCAATCAAAACGCCGGTAAGACGGTGAATGATGTTCATGCTTTTTTCCCCCTTATCACGTCAAGCATCGCCTCCACCGTCTGGCGCAGCGTCATGCCGGACGTATCGACCACGACCGCATCCTCCGCGCAGCGCAGCGGGTCCACGGCGCGGCTCATGTCCTGCCGGTCGCGTTCGTTGAGCGCGCGCAAAACCTCCGCATACTGCGCCGGCTCCCCTCTGTCGAGCATCTCCTGCATACGCCTGTGCGCACGCACCTCGGGCGAAGCCGTCAAATAGAACTTAAACGTCGCATCCACCAGCACGCGCGTGCCGATATCGCGGCCATCCAGCACCATATCCGCCTTGGCCGCGCACGCCTGCTGCAAGCGCACCATATGGGCGCGCACGGCGGCGATGGTCGAAATCGCGGAGCTGGCCGCGCTGACCTCGCCCGTGCGGATCAGGCCCGTCACATCTTCTCCATCGAGCAAGGTACGCTGTCCCTGTGCTCCCAGCGCTACCGAAATATCCGTCTGCTCGCACAATTCCTGCGCCCGCACTTCATCCATAGGGTCCACCCCGCAGCGCAGCGCCTTGAGCGCCAGCGCGCGGTACATCGCGCCCGTGTCCAAATGCAAAATGCCCAGCTCGCGCGCCAGCGCGGCGGCAACCGTTGATTTTCCCGCGCCAACCGGCCCGTCAATGGCAATCGTCAAGCGCAGCCCTCCTTATCCTTCCGCATTCCATCCGCCGCGCGTCCACAGCGCCCGGGACGATGTAGACGCCGCCAGCGCGCCCGCCTGCAGCGCCGCCTCCACATCGGCGGCCTCCTCGAGCATGCCGCCGGCAATCACCGGCTGCGCCACGCTCCGGCTGAGCCTGGCAATGGCGCGCGTGGCCAGCCCGGGCATCACCTCAATGAGCGTAGGCTCGCAGCTTTTCGCCATGCGCACCCCCGTCGCCAGCGACGAAGAATCCACCATGAAGATGCGCAGCACGGTCAAAAGCCCTTCTTCCGACGCCGCGCGCAGCAGCGGCGCGCGCGTGGAGAGCACGCCCGTTGGCCGCACCGCGCGCGCCAGCCAGCGCACGCCCGCCGCATCATGGGCAAACCCTTCCACCAGATCCATATGCACAAACGCCAGCTTGCCCGCATCCAACGCCGCCCGAACCCTTCCCGGAAGCGACGCAGGATCGCCGCCCAGCAGGAAAACCACCCCCACGCGGCTTTCAAGCGCGCAGGCAAGCTGTTCCGCGCCGCGCACGGCCGCAATCACAGGCACGGCGCGCAGCGCCGCAAGGATTTCCTGCATTGGCCTTCCTCCCTGTCTACCCGGTGCGCGCGGCCGTCAGGCTTTGCGCACCTTTTGCCCGGCCGCCGTATCCTCGACGATATAGCCCCTTGCCTTGAGCTCGTCGCGGATGCGGTCGCTCTCCTTCCAGTTCTTTTCCTTGCGCGCTTGTGCACGCGCCTTCACGAGGGCATCCACTTCGGCGTCGTCCTCTTTGCTGGCGGGCTTGACCAGCCCCAGCACGCCCGTCATCTCGGTAAATGCGTTCCATGCCGCGTCCACAGCCTCCCGGGCGCATCCGGGCTTGAGCGCAATATTGGCATGCTTGATCAATTCAAAAATGGCGCCGATGGCGTCGGCCGTATTCAGGTCGTCGTCCATCGCCTCGTCGAACTTCTTCAGGCTTGCCTCCGCCGCCTCCATCAGCGCAGCTTCCGTCTCATCCGCCGGACGGTCCACCGCCCCTTCGCGCAGGAACGCCAGGTTGTCCCGCGCCGTATACATGCGGTCTAGCGCCGCCTTCGCCTGCTCAATCTGCTCGCGGGAGAAGTTCAGCGGGCTGCGGTAATGCGCCGAGAGCAGGAACATGCGCACGGCTTCCAGGTCGTATTGTTCGCGGATATCGCGCACGGTAAAGAAGTTCCCCAGCGATTTGGACATCTTCTGGTTGTCCACGTTCAGGAAGCCGTTGTGCATCCAATAGCGGACAAACGGCTTGCCCGTGGCGCCCTCGCTCTGGGCAATCTCGTTTTCATGGTGGGGGAAGATCAAGTCCTGCCCGCCGCCGTGAATGTCGATCGTCTCGCCCAGGTATTTCATGCTCATGGCGGAGCACTCGATATGCCAGCCGGGGCGGCCCTTGCCCCACGGCGAATCCCACGCGGGCTCGCCGGGCTTTTGCCCTTTCCAGAGTGCAAAGTCCATCGGATAGCGCTTGATCTCGTCCACCTCGATGCGCGCGCCGCTTTCCAGGTCGTCAAGGTTCTGTCCGGAGAGCTTGCCATAGGCGTTGCGGTATTTTTGCGTGTCAAAATAGACGTCGCCGTTGCCTGTAGCGTAGGCCAGGCCGTTCGCCTCAAGCTTTTGAATGAGCGCGATGATCTCGGCGATGTGGTCGGTCGCGCGCGGGTGAACGGTGGCCGGGCGCACGCCCAGCGCCGCCGCGTCCTCATAATAGGCGGCAATAAACCGTTCGGCCAGCTCGCGCACGCTCACGCCCTCTTCGTTAGCGCGGCGGATCATCTTATCGTCGATGTCGGTGAAATTCTGCACGAACGTCACCGCGTAGCCGCGGTGTTCCAAATACCGCCGCAGCGTATCAAACACCACGAACGGGCGCGCATTGCCGATATGGAAATAATTGTACACGGTCGGCCCGCAAGCGTACATTTTGACTTTGCCGGGCTCCAACGGCACAAACTCTTCCTTTTTGCGGGTCATGGTGTTAAAAATCTTCATGGCTTTCTCCCCTTTGTTGCAATTGCGCGCCCGCCGTGTTGCGGCGGGCGCGGCGTAAAGCGTCACAGCTTGCTAACGTACGTTTTGATATCGGCCTCGTCAATCCACGCCTGGCAGGCGTCGTTGTATGCCGTCTCTTTCTTCTCCGCCAGCAGTTCACCGGATAGGGCATCGTAAAGCTTGCCCTCCAGCGGCAAGTCGCCCGCCTCCACGTCGGAAGCATAGAACAAGATGTGGAAGCCGTAATCGCTGGCAATCAGGCCGGAAATGTCCCCGGGGTTTTCCAGCGCCATGGCGCCCTCGGTAAACGCTTCGACATAGACGTCATTGTCCGCGCAGACGGGATAGCCTTCCGTCACAAGCGTGCCCGTGGCCGTATCGCCGTTATATTCGGCCATCAGCGCGTCAAAGTCGGCGCCTTCCTGCTGGCACAGCGCAAGGACTTCCTCGGCGTGCGCGCGGATCTCCTCCTGGCCGGAGGCCACAAGCGCATCATACTCCTCCTGCAGCTCCTGGGCCTGCTGTTCATAGGTGTTTTTCAGGTCCGTATATTCCACGAGCGTGTTGGCATCCATCGACGTGCCGTACATGGAGATCTGGGTGTCGTACATGTACGCATAATAGGAGGCCTCATAAATCTGATCGCTGAGTGTATTCAGCTGCGTCTGTGTCTCCTCGGGGAAGGTGATAACGAGGTTTTTAATGTTGCGGTACCCTTCCGGACGGCAAAAGAGGAGCGTGCCGTTGGAAACGTCCACAGCATATTGCGACGGATCGTCCTGATAGGTTTCCTTGGCGGTTTGCAGGCGGGAATCATATTCCTCCTGGATTTCCTCCTCGGTCACAGTCACATCCGCCCCCGTATATTCTTCCAAGCGGCTGATGATTTCAGACTGCCGCAGCGAATAGGTAATCATGCTCTGCGAGAAGCCCTGGCTGACGAGCAGCTCGTCCGCCTCTTCCAGCGTAATGCCATAATCGTTAGAAATGTTGGCAATCTCCTCGGCACGCTCCTGCTGCGCTTGCGCCTCCAGGTCCGCCGTTTCCTCCTCGGTCAGCCCCAGGCCCAGCTCCTCAAGCTTCTGCTCCAGCACCATGTTCTGCGTAAGCATCGTCAGCGTTTCCGCCTTGATTGAGCTGATGGTCGATTTATCCTCCGGGTCGAACGCCATGCCGTACATCTGGGCAACATACTGGTTTTGCAACAGAATTTGATTATAGAACTCCGTCGCCTCTCCCTTGGTAATCGTCGCGCCGTTTACCTCCGCCACGACGGTAGCGGCATCTTCCTCAGGCGATTTCTGGCAGCCCGCCAGCGAAAGGACCAGAACAACCATCACAAGCAGCGAAACCCATTTTTTCATCACAGAATTGACTCCTTTTTCTCCCGCAGCAGCGCAAAGCGGGCATGATTGTCACAAAAATGAATTATACCCCGTAACGGCGCAAAAAGTCAATGACGCGCGCGCACACATAGGCGCGGTCCGGGCCGATGGTACAGACATGGCTGGAGTTGTCCACCCAGCAAATTTCGCGCACCCGGGAGGAAACGCCGCGGGTGACGATTTCCGGCACGGAGATGTGCACCTGCTCGTCCTTATGCGACTGGATGACGAGCGTGGGACAGGTAACGGCCGCAAGCCCCGCGCATGCTTTGCGCTGTAGGTGTGTCATATCCTCTACCTTCCTCACAGGGATTTTTTCGTATCCATAGTCGTACTCATAAAGGAAATCCTTGCGCCCCAGGTTGGACGGCCAACGCAGCGTAGGGCACAAATATTTGACAACCGGGGAAAGATAGTTGAGCTGGCTGCGGTATTTCATTGCCGGGGCAAAGAGCACCAGGCATGCAGGTTCAAACTCTTCCGCCAGCAGCGTTGCGAGGATGCCGCCCATCGAAAGCCCGCCGACCGAGACATGCCGGTAACGGCCGCACATTTCCTGATAAGCCTCGCGGCAGGCATCGAGCCACTGCTGCGCGCCGCTTTGCATCATCTTTTCCACCGTTTCGCCATGGCCGGGCAGCCGGATGCCCCGCGCCGTAAACCCGGCCTTTTGTACTGCTTCGCCGATTACCCGCATATGTCCCGGCGCGCCCGTAAATCCATGGATGAGCAAAACGGCGTCCTCTCCTGCTTCCAGCAGGAACGGCTGCGCGTTTGGATGAGAAAAGTTTTCCGACATATCCTCCGCCTCCCGGCTCGCTTTTTTTCGATTATAGCATAAACGCGTCCCAGCGGGAACGGCGGCTTTCAGCTTCGCAGCGAAGAAAACGCCCGCGTGGCCGCCTTCGCCCCCACAAAACCGCACAGCGTGCCCAGCGCCGCGCCCGCAAGCACATCGGTGGGGAAATGAACATACAAATACAGCCTCGAAAAACCGATCACCACCGCCAGCACAAACGCGCCCACCGCCAGGCGCCGCTTCCCTGCAAAAAGCAGCGCGCTGGCCGCCGCAAAGGACGCCGCCGTATGCCCGGAGGGGAACGAATAATCCGACGGCCGGGCGATCAGCAGCTGCACGGCCGTGTTGATCTCGTACGGGCGTATGCGGCGCACCAGCGGTTTAATCAGCGCATTGCACAGCAGCACGTCCGCCAGCAGCGCCGCGAGCACCGCCACGCCGGCCGCCCGGTATTTGCGATTGACGCATAGCGCGCAGCCGAGCGCAATCCACGCAAGGCCCGCATCGCCCAGGTGTGTCACGCAGGAAAAAAAGCCATCCCAAAACGCCGTGCGCATCGATGCAATGGCGTCCAGGATGGAAATTTCAAACGTTGAAAGCATGCGTCCTCCTCTTTGGCAAGCAAATGCATCCAAAAGCGCGTCGGGCCGTCCAGCGGACGGCCCGGCTCACTTTTTCGCTTAGTAGTTGTTCTGGCGCTGGCGCTCGAAGCACTCGCGGCAGTAGACCGGACGGTCGCCACGGGGCTGGAAGGGGACCTGCGTGGTGCAGCCGCAGCCGTCGCAGATCACTTCGTACATCTGGCGCTCGCCACGGGGCTGGCCGTTGCCGCCGGCAGCGCGGCGCGCCGCGCGGCACGCGGGGCAGCGGCTGGGCTGGTTCTGGAAGCCCTTGCTGGCATAAAATTCCTGTTCGGACGCGCTGAAGGTGAATTCGGCGCCGCACTCGCGGCAAGTCAAGACTTTGTCTTCGTACATAAATGGAAGACCTCCTCATAACAGTACCCAATTCCGATGATCCCTTGGCAAACCCCTTAGTCATCGGATGGGCTCCTTTTGACATGAGGCGGATTCCACGGTTCCCGTATTTGTTGGGCCTGCCGCGAAGTATAGCACAACCGGCAGCAAAAGGAAAGCGGTAAAAATGCCCGCCCGAAAATTTTACCGAATGATTTCGCCCATCAGCGTCTCCTGATAGTCCCATTCTCCTTCCTGCGTGCGGAAGATGACGCAATCGTCCGCCGTACCGATGATCACATGGGAAATCTTATCTTCGCCGTATGCTTCCACAGCCTCCAGCAGCGGCTCAAGCGCAAGCACACGCTCATAATAGATGGGCTCCACCATCGTCAGCGCCAGCTCGTCCAGCCCAAGCTCAACGTATTTTTTCAGCGCCGCTATCGTCGATTCCATCGTCAGATATTCCACCGATTCCTGCGCGATGAGCACAAGGCGCCCGCCGTTTTCGCCCGGCATCAACCGTTCTTTAAACGAAAGCTTTTTTTCATAAGTGGCGTTCCAGAGCGTCGTGCGGTATCCGCTGCCGTTGAGGTAAACCTGCGTGAGCGTATCCTTCTCAGCCTTGAGCCCGTCCAGCGACGTCGTCATCGCTTCTTCGTCCAGCACCGACTCCACGCTGACAAAGCGGCTTTGAGCGTCCATCTGCTGTAGCGTGTTGTGGACATATTCGCCAACGGCCAGCGTCGGATCGGTCGCAATCTGCGCGCCTTCCGCCTGCGTAATGGCGTTCAAATCTGTCAGGAGCGTGCAGTTCACCAGCGATAGCGGCTGCATCTGCGTTTGGCTATAGCTGCCGGCCATGGCAGTAATCTCCCCTTCGCAGGTGATGGAGCAGCTCTCCGCATCCAGCGCAAAACCGCCCGCAATTCCCGATCCGCCAAAGAGCATGCAGGCGCCCTCAAGCGCAAGGTCGGCTTCCTCGCCGGGCGCTTGGCGCACAATCTGCACGCCGCTGCCCCCCTGCCAGCCAACGCCGCCTACGAGCACCGTCTCATCCGAAATTGTAATCGCCTGCACCGCCTCGCATACGGCGCAGCCCAACGATGCCAGCGCACTGCCGCCGCTGATGGTGCCGTTTCCGCCCGCCAGGCGCGCCGCGCCAGAAATGGTGATATCCGCACAGCTGGGCGCGGAAAGCCCCGCACCCCCCGTGTTCATTCCGGCTCCACCCAGGAGCGATGCGGAATCCGTCGCAATCAGGCTTACGCCGCAGCCGGCAACGGTCACGCCGTTACCGCCCGTCTCCATCCCCACGCCGCCTGACGCGTAGGCGTTTCCGCGCAAGATCAGGCCGCTCTTTTCGCCTTGCAGGACAATGCCGTCCCCGCCGCGCATGCCTGTCGCCCCGGCCCGGCCTCCTGTCGCAGAGCTATAGCCGGACAAAACAGCAACCGCGCCGGGCGCTACCTCAAGCGCTACGCCGCCGTTCTCGCTGTCCACGCCGTTTTTCCCCGTCAGCGCAACGTCCTTAAAAATGACTGTGCCTTTTTCCACCGTCAGCCCGCCGGAGATGGCAAACCCATCGCCTGATATCGTCAGCGTTCCTTCCGGTGCAAGCACGGCTCCCTGTGGCACCTCAACGGCATTGCGCAGCGTAACCGTATCAGCGCCGCCCTCGATCTGGCCCAGCACTTCGTCCCAGGTCATCGGCGTTTGGGCAAAGGCGCACGAAAAACACGGCGCCATGGCGAACATCCCTGTGAAAACAAGCAGCCAACAAATGATCTTTCGCATATTCCCTCTCTCATTGTCGTCCCAGTCAAATTCCGGCAGACCCCCTGCCGTCCCGTTCAGTATAGCACAGCTGCCCCGCAAAAGAAAGTGACACAAACTGGTAACCGGTTCGCAGCTTTGCCATCCTTGACAAGCCGGGCGCAAGCAGCTATGATGATAGTTGGGATATTGTATCCATGTTGCGAAAATATAGGAAACGCCCGCGGCGCGTTTCTTTCCGAGGGCAAAGGCCCGGAAAATAGGAAAGCGGAGATTGCAAGAACCGGAGGTGCCGCTGCATGAAAGTAGATCTTTCCTGCCCGATTGAGTTGTGGGAATACGTATTGCCGACAGAGGAAAAGCCGGCTTGTTTGTTTACCTTTTTTAACCTTGGCGAACGCGTTATTTCGTCCATTCAAATCGCGCTGGTGTTTTATGACGAAAGTGGCGCCGTGGTTGCGCGCAAAACGGAACGCCCAATGGCGCTGGCGGCTGCCAGCCGTGAAAAGTTCATTGTCGAAATTGAAACGGCAGAAAAGAACATTGACTCCGTAGAGCTAACCATTGAAAAAGTTTGGTTTGAAAACGGAGAGGAATGGCGGCGCGCGCAACAAGCGAAGCTTACAGAATATACGCCCAATGACCTCCCCCCCAACCGCAAGCTAGAACATCTGCGCTTTATTGCCGGGGAGGACGCCGTAGGCTATCCAAGCCTGCAAAAAAACGTTTGGGTCTGCGTATGCGGACGCGTAAACGCCAAAGAAGCCCAGAAGTGTATCCGCTGCGAGCGGGAGCGCGACGACGTGTTCGAGCGCTTTTCCCCCGAAGCCGTCCAGCAAGCGATTGACGCGCGCGAGGCGGAGCTGCAAGAGCGTGCGCGCAAAGCGCGCGAGGAAGCCTCGCGCATGGAGTTCTTGCGCCAATCCAATGCCAAGAAAAAGCGCCGCAGGAGAAGGCTGCGCACGGCCATTTTCTGCACGGTGCTCGTGCTCGGTTCCACGGCATATCTCTTCGTCGTGCTCGGCCTGCCCGAGCTGCGCTATCAAACGGCGGCGGCCTCCCTGGCCCAAGGCGATTACCAGGCCGCACGTGAGACGTTTGTAAACCTACAGGATTACCGCGACGCCAAGCAGCGCATCCAGGAGTGCGATTTGCTCCTGGCGCAAGATCAAATTGCAGAAGGAACGCAGGACAGCCTCGCACAAGCCGTCTCGCTGCTGCAAACGCTGGGCACGTATCCCGGCGCGCAGGAGGCCCTGGACGAGGCGCACTACCGCCAAGCCGTTTTGCTCTTTGATAGCGCGGATTACGAGGGCGCGTTGGAAATCCTCTCCGCTCTGGGCGATTACAGCGATTCCGAGCAGATGATCAACGAATCCAACTACCAGATCGCCAAAGCGCAAATGGATGCAGGCGAGTATGAAACCGCCGAGGCGCTCTTTGAGGAGCTAGGCCTTTACCGCGACGCTGCCGCGCTCAAGCGCGAATGTATCTACCGTCCCGCCAAGGCGTTGATGGCACAGGAACAATACGACGAAGCCATTGCCCTCTTTGCGGAGATCAGCGGCTATAGCGATGCGGACGAACTGCGCTTGCAGTGCATCTACCAAAGCGCGCTCAACGCGCAGATCGCCGGGGATTATGAATACGCTGCCGAACGCTTCATGCTCCTTGGCAGCTATAACGACGCCGACGAACAGATGCAGCGCAGCATCTATTTGGCCGCAAATGCCGCGAAGGACGCCGGCAATTATGAAACCGCGCGCGGCCTCTATGAGACGATCCTCGGCTATGAGGACGCAGCCGACCAGGTGAACGAGTGCGTTTACCTGCCCGCAAAGCAGTTCATGGCCTCAGAGTCGTTTGACACAGCCGCAGAGATGTTCCAATCCATCCCCGGCTATAAGGATGCCGACGACCTGTATGTCCAATGCGTTTACAGCCATGCGCTCGCCTGCATGGAGAGCCAGGAATACGACAAAGCCATTGAGCTGCTGAATCTCATTCCCGATTACAGCGACGTGGAGCGCCAGCTCCGCCTGGCAAACTACGGCCGTGCCGAAAAGCTGATGGAGGACGGCGAGCTGGAAGAAGCCGCCGCCGCCTTTGACGCGCTGGGCACCTACTCCGACGCTCAGGAGCGCGCCAACGAAGCCCGCTATGCCTACGCGCAGGAAGCGTTTGATGACGGCATGTATGGCATTGCCTCCGAGCGGTTTGACGCGTTGGGCAACTACTCAGACGCCGCCACACGCGTGAAGGAATGCGCCTATCAGCTCGCGCTCTTGAGTGAGGACGGCGGCAAGCTGCAACAGGCGTACGATGAGCTTACTGCCATTGAAGACTACGAGCCAGCGGAGGAAAAGGCACTGGAGATTATCTACCGCCTGGGCGAGGAGCTTTATGAAGCGGGCGATTTGTTGACGGCGTCGGAAAAATTCACACTGGCCGATGGATACGAGGACGCTTCCGAACGTGCGCAGCAGTGCGTCTACGAATATGCCAGCGCGCAAATGGACGAAGGGCTCTATCAGGAAGCCGGCACGCTCTTTGATCAGATCGACGGATATGAAGATGCCGCGCAGCTGCGGGAGGAATGCTACGACCTGTGGCTATCCGAACGCGCCCAACAGGCGCAAACCGCCTATGACTCCGGCGATTACGCCGGCGTCGTTGCCGCCCTTTCCGGCATTGAAATCGAGGCCATGCCCCGCTCCTATGCGGACACGCAGACCATCTACTATGACGCCAGCCTCAAGCTGGCGCGCCAGCTGATCGAAGAGGACAGGGCGCTGGAGGCGTATCCGTACTTGATCGCCTGCAACGGCTATAAGAGCGCTCCGACGCTGCTGGATAAAAACATCTACAAGATCCTGGGCACGTGGGAGACGGAAAGCGGCGTACAGTACGCATTCTACCTGAACGGTACCTGCCGCCTGGCAGGCGTGGAGCAATACTTCAACATGCCCGGCACGTATGGCATTGAAACGGGCGAATCCGCCGACTCGCTCACACGCACGCTCAGCTTCGTCAGTGGCGAAGAAAACAGCCTTACCCTCCGCGAGGACGACACGCAGAAGGTCTTGCGCCTGACGCGCGTCCGCCAGGCGGAGGTAAGCTACACCGAGGATAGCGGCCCCTCCGGAAGCGAGATGGAAGAAATCCAAATTGAAACGGATGTCATCGCCGGCGAGGAAAACACGGCCGCCCAGACGGAAGATGACGCCGGGAAAGAAGACGAGTAAATGGCACTGATCACCAACTCGGACAAGCAATGGCAGACCCCGGACGATATTTGTGCTCACGTGGGCGACGATTACGCCCAGCATCACGGTGCGATCGTCCCGCCGATCTACCAGAATTCCCTCTTTGTTCAGGACGGCGCAAACGGTCCTTATACCTATTCGCGCGAGGCAAACCCCACCGTCGAAGTCGCCGAGCGCAAGATTGCCGCGCTGGAGGGCGCACAGGGCGCGCTCTGCTTCGCCTCCGGCATGGCTGCCATCAGCTCCGCCATATTGCATTTTGTCCGCGCCGGTTCGCATCTGGTGATGGTCGGCACAGCTTACGGCCCTACGCGCCGCTTTGCTGCCGTTTATCTCAAAGAGCGGCTTGGCGTGGAAACCACGTTCGTCAACGGTTCCTGCCCGCAGGAAATCTTTGACGCCGTGCGCGAAAACACGCGCCTGATCTACCTGGAAAGCCCCTCGAGCCTTGTTTTCCACATGCAGGACCTTGACGCGGTCTCCGCTTTTGCCCACAGCCGTGGCATCGGCACCGTCATTGACAACACCTACGCCACGCCGCTGCACCAGCAGCCGCTGCTGCATGGCATTGATATCTCCTGCCACACCGCGTCCAAATATATGGGCGGCCATAGCGACATCGTCGCGGGCGCGCTTGCGGCGAGCGCGGAAATTGTCGAGTCCATCCGCAAGAACGAGCGCGAGCTCTTTGGCGCATGCATGGATCCCCATCAGGCCTGGCTGCTTGCGCGCGGCCTGCGCACGCTGCCCGTGCGCCTCAAGCGCCACGGCGAAAGCGGCAAAAAGGTGGCCGCCTATCTGGAAAGCCGTGCCGAGGTCGTGCGCGTCAACTATCCCGGCTCCGCCACCTATCCGCAAAAGGAGCTGTTTGCCCGCTATCTGACCGGAACGAACGGGCTGCTCAGCTTCCAGCTCCGCACTACGCCGGAGCAGGTTCGCCGCTTCGTCGCCTCGCTGCGCGTCTTCCAGCGCGGCGTCAGCTGGGGCGGCTTTGAAAGCCTTGCCTGGCCCGTCTCGCTCGACGCTACCCCCGGCCCGGAACGCCCCGGCGCCGCGCCGGACGGCGTGCGCCTGCATGTGGGCCTCGAAGAGCCTTCCACGCTCATCGCCGACTTGGAACAGGCGTTTGCTTCCCTGCGGGAATCCGTCTGATCCCCACGCTATGCGCTTTCCCCGCGCCGCCGCAAATGGCGGCGCGTTTTTTTGCGTTGGCAAGCGCAGCGTTGCGCCAAAGAAAACCTCGCAGGATTCCCGCGGAAGCATTTGTGCTTTCGCTTGTCCCCCGTTGCCGCGGCGCAGGGAGATTCCCGCGGCAAGGAATGCAAACGCCAGCAAAGGGGCGATTATCGCGGCGCAGCCGCGCAGCGCGCTACCGCGGCCTTTCGGCTGCGCGAAGGCTGTCGCTTGCCGCCCGGAAACGGGCGGTCGATGGGGTTTTCCGTTGCTTTCCCATCCCGTCCGCTTTTCGCCGTTTCCTCACATCCTCCGCAATCCGGCGCTCATTTTCTGCGGCCGCGTTTTCCGGATCAGATCTCCGTGCGTTCCTGACAGTTTCGGCAGCATTGCTGCAAACCGAGGGCCACGGTTGGGGCCTGCTTCCGCTCCAATCGTTCCCCCCTTTCCACGCTCGCAGCCGCCAAAAGTTTTATGGACGCTTTCTTTTCCTGATAAAACGCTTTCCTGCGGTCCTTCGAATACGACAGGCGCTTTGCAATTCCTCCGTGTATGGAGGAAAACGAGGGATGCCCCGCTGTCCCATCCGAATATTCCCCCTTTGCCGTTCGCTGCGCCGTTGGCAGACCGCAATTTGATTTCAGCGCAGGGTTATTTATCGTTTCCCTCGCCTTCGGCTTTTTTGCCCCGCTCGCCGGAAATGTGTTTTTTGATACAAAAAAGGCGGGGGATGCATATCCCCCGCCCGCACGTCCTTCGCGCTCCTTTTGTTTTACTGCTCAAACCGTTCCCGGCTGGCCCACAAACCCAGCGCCGGATTGCGCACAAAATAGATTTGCTCGCCGTCGGGCAGCGTGTTCCACCCGTCTTCCAGCGTCTCCGGGTTATAGCGCTTGACCATCTCGTCATACGGCGCCCAGTCGAAGTGGACGGAACGAACCGCTTCCTCGGACAATTTCCGCGTGCAATACGTGATGCTAAAGCGCCCGTCCGACGAGCCGTGAATCAAATGTGCCGCAGCGCCCAAGTTCTCCTGCAGGTCGCGGTTCTCCGCCACGAGGCGCAGCACGTTCTCGCGCCCGCAATAGCCGTATTTGGCAATGATCGCGTCGTTGCCCATATCTTCTCCGAAGCGCTCCACGCCCGGGGCCAGCACGATCAGCTCGCCGCCATCGGCAATGGCCATGCGCGTGCGGTATACGGCCTTGTTTCCCACCCATGTGGTTTTAAACTCATGCTCATCCAGCAACACGACGCATTTTTGAATCGGTTTTTCCATAAACGTCATGTTCTTCTGCTGGGAGAGCGCCACCGCCTCTTCAAACCCGCGGCGCTCGCGCCCGATGAACAGGCCGTGCATCGCGATTTCGCCCCGCGGTGCGGTGGTGACGGTCAGCACATAGCAAAGCGGAATGTTCTTTAAGAAATGCTCTTCGGCATAGTCAAACACCTTGCGCACGGGCGAAAAATCGCGCCCCATCAGCCGTTCCAGGCCATAAAACGCGCCCAGCATGTGCACAATGTTGATCATGTCCTTGCCGCCGACGCCGACGAAGATGTTCTTGCCATAGTTGGCCATGCCGACGACTTCGTGCGGCACCACCTGGCCGATGGAGAGGATCAGATCATACGACGGGTCGAGCAAGCGGCGGTTGACCTCCACGGGGATGGTCTCGTTAACAAGCCCTTCGGAGATCTCCGTGACGTATTCCTTGGGCACCTCGCCGATTTTCACCACGTCCTCGCGCCAGTTGTGCACCAGGAAGCGCTCCGGCGGCACGCTGCCGAACATCTGGCGGATCTCCTCCTGCGAGACGGGCACGTGCGTGCCCAGCGCCGGCATAATATCCACCGTGCAGGTATCCTTCAGCGCATGATAAAGATGCTCAACGATTTTGCCCGCGCCGGAATGGAAGCGCGTGAAATCCGGCGGCAAGAGCAGCACTTTGCGCAGGCTTTCCTTTTTGGAGAGGATCGCCAGGTCCAGCGCCGCAAAAAGCTCGCCGTCCGAAAGGCCCTTCGGGCTGTCGGCATAAAGGGAAATTCGTTTCATAGCAATTGCCTCCGCCTTAGGCGTTATACGTAGAGGCGGCAATATCTCCGCCCTTGCCCGTCCAGTTGGTGTGGAAGAACTCTCCGCGCGGCTTGTCCACGCGCTCGTACGTATGCGCGCCGAAATAGTCGCGCTGCGCCTGCAGCACGTTGGCGGGCAGCCGTTCGGTGCGGTAGCCGTCGTAGTAGTTCAGCGCCGAGCAGAACGCCGGCACGGGGATGCCGTTCATCACGGCCTGCGCGCACACCTTGCGCCAGCCGTCCTGGCGGCTCTCTACGGCTTCGTGGAAATACGGGTCAAGCAGCAGGTTGGTCAGGCCGGGGTCCTTATCGAACGCTTCCTTGATCTTGCCAAGGAACACGGAGCGGATGATGCAGCCGCCGCGCCACATCAGCGCGATGCCGCCGTTGTTGAGGTTCCAGCCGTAATCCTTTGCCGCCTGGCGCATCAGCACATAGCCCTGCGCATAGGAGACGATCTTGGAGGCGTACAGCGCCTCGCGGATGCTGTTGAGGAACGCAGCCTTATCGCCGGTAAACGCGGGCTTGGGCCCCTTGAGTACCTTGGAGGCCGCCACGCGCTCTTCCTTCATGGCGCTCAGGCAGCGGGCGAACACGGCTTCGCCGATCAGCGTCAGCGGCACGCCCTCGTCCAGCGCGGCGATGGCGGTCCACTTGCCCGTGCCCTTCTGGCCTGCGGTGTCCAGAATCTTGTCCACCAGCGGTTCGCCGTCCTCGTCCTTGACGGCCAGGATGTCGCGGGTGATCTCGATGAGGTAGCTGTCCAGCTCGCCTTTGTTCCACTCGGTCAGCGTGGCGCTGATTTCATCGGGCGTCATGCCCAGCAGGTAGCGCATCAGCTGGTAGGCTTCGCAAATCAGCTCCATATCGCCGTATTCGATGCCGTTATGCACCATCTTGACGAAATGGCCCGCGCCGCCTTCGCCGATCCAGTCACAGCAGGGGTCGCCGTCCGCGGTGTGCGCCGCAATGGCCTGCAGGATTTCCTTCACATGCGGCCAGGCCGCCGGGGAACCGCCGGGCATCAGGCTCGGGCCGTT
>DVLH01000189.1 GCA_018715585.1 Candidatus Aphodomonas merdavium | reverse complement strand
ACAACCAGCGCGAAGATGGTTCCGTATCCTTCCGCCTCCAGCTACCGTTGGGGCGCGAGCGGTACGATTTTCGGGCGTGCGTAGATGGGCAGATGGGCGGCGTAATCAAGGTATACCGCGACTTCAAGCTTTGCGGCGACGTAGACTGGCTGCGCGGAAAGTGGGACGCCGTCAAAAAATCCATCGAATTTGCATGGGCGCCCACCAACGAGGATAAATGGGATTTTGACTGCGACGGCGTCATGGAAGGCCGGCAACACCATACGCTGGACATGGAAATGTTCGGCCCCAACGCATGGCTGAACGGCTTTTACCAGGCCGCGCTCCTGGCCGCGGCGGAAATTGCGGAGATCCTCGGCCATGACGAAGAGGCCGTGCAATACCGAAAAATTTTTGAAAACGGCAAGCGTTGGGTCGATCAGAACCTGTTCAACGGCGAGTACTACCAGCAAGCGATCGACTTGACGGACATCGATCTGCTGCGGCGCTACAACGACGGCAATAAGCCGCTTGTCGGCAACGATTCGCTCGACGCGTATTGGAACAAGGAAGCGGGCCAGATCAAATATCAGATTGACAACGGCTCGTCGGTGGACCAGGTGATCGGCCAATGGCACGCCAACCTCTGCGGCCTGGGCGATGTGTTCGATCACGGCCAAGTGGTCAGCGCGCTCCGTTCCGTTTACCGCTACAACTACAAAAAGTCGTTCCGTGAGGAATTCAACGCGGCGCGCGTCTATTGCTATAACGACGACGGCGGCGTCAAGGTCTGCGCCTGGCCGCCGGAGGCGAGACAGCCGGCCATCCCCATCACATACAGCAACGAAGTGTTCTGCGGCATGGAATACCAAGTAGCATCGCATATGATCCAGGAAGGCCTGCTGGAGCAGGGGTTTGAAATTGTGGAATCCGTTCGCAAACGCTTTGACGGCGTAAAGCGGAACCCATGGAATGAGTTTGAGTGCGGAAGCAATTACGCCCGGTCCATGGCAAGCTTTGCGCTGGTGCCCAGTATCTGCGGCTATGTTTGCGACTTGTACCGCAAAAAGCTCCGCTTTGCGCCCAAGTGGCTCGAAAAACCGCTGCGTGCCCTTTGGAGCAACAGCCAAGGTTGGGGCGAATACCGCCATGACGGCCTGGAAAACCGCATCGACGTCCTCTACGGGACGCAGACGCTGCTCGCGCTTGAGCTTCCCGTCCAGGGGCAGACGCCCCACGTGCTGTTAAACGGGCAACGGATTCCCGCCGAGCAGGACGGCGAAACCGTCCGCTTTGCGCAGCCTCTCTCCCTCAAAGCCGGAGACACGCTGCTGGTTTCCTACTAAATCATCCATTGGAGGAATTCTACTATGCTTCCATCCATCCCCCGTCCGGAGCATCCGCGCCCCGATTTTATGCGCCCGCAATGGCTGAATCTCAACGGTCAGTGGCAGTTCTGCTTCGACGACGCGGACCTCGGCCTGGCACAGGGCTGGCAAGACCCCGCGAAAAGCTTCCCGCAGGAAATCACCGTACCCTTCTGCTACCAGTGCAGCCGCAGCGGCATCCATGACCGGGCGAATCATCCTGTGATGTGGTACCGGCGCAAGTTTTCCCTGCCGCCTCAGTTGCAGAACAAACGGGTTTTGCTGCGCTTTGGCGCTGTCGACTTCAGCTGCGCCGTCTATGTCAACGGCCAGCGCGCCGGAGAGCACAAAGGAGGGTATACGCCCTTCTCCATCGACGTCACGCCCTATCTACTGCCAGAAGAAAACGACTTATGTGTCCGTGTGGAGGATGGATATGACTGCACCCAACCGCGCGGCAAACAGCTTTGGAAAGATAAATGGTTCGGCTGCTGGTACACGCCTGTAAGCGGCATCTGGCAGACGGTATACCTGGAAGCCGCCGGTGATCAATACCTAAAAAGCGTCCATATCACGCCCGACATTGACGCGGGTACAGCGTCAATCCTCCTCACGCTCGACCGCATCCCCGAAACGGCCGTCCTCGCTGAAGTTACCATCTCCCTGAAAGGGAAAGAAATACGGCGGCAGAGCATGACCATGCACCAGCGCAGCCAGCGCATGGTTATCGATATGGTGGAAGGCACGGAGATTACTGGGTTTGCGCATTGGACGCCGGAGGAGCCCAACCTTTACGACGTATGCATCACGCTCAGCGGGGGCGACTGCGTTTCAACCTACTTTGGCATGCGCAAAATTGAAGTGCACGATGGCATGGTCCTGCTCAACAATCACCCGCTCTATCAGCGCCTCATCCTGGACCAGGGCTACTGGCCCGATTCGCTGCTGACGCCGCCCAGCGACGATGCCATCCGCGAGGATATCGAGTGGACGAAGCGCTTTGGCTACAACGGCGCGCGCAAGCATCAAAAGCTGGAAGATCCCCGCTATTATTATTGGGCCGACAAGCTTGGGCTGTTGGTATGGGAAGAAATCCCCAGCGCCTATGCGTTCACAAACGAAGAAATACAAAACCTCAGCGAAACGCTATCCGGCGGTATTGAGCGCGACTATAACCATCCTTCCGTGATCGCCTGGGTACCGCTGAACGAAAGCTGGGGCGTGGACCGCATCTATGCGGACGCGCGCATGCAATCCGCCGCCGGCATGCTGTATGCACAGGCAAAAGCAATGGACGGAACGCGCCTCGTATCGGTCAACGACGGGTGGGAAAACACAAAGACGGACATCTTTGGCCTTCACGACTATGCCGCAACGGGCGACGTGCTAAGCAAGCACTTTGCCAGCCGCGAACACATTGAAAAATACGCCTGCGACCACCACATGGCATACGCCCAGGGCGTGAACCCCACCGGAAAAGAAGCGTTTTTGCTGACGGAATACGGCGGAATCGCTTTCAGGGACGGATGCGAGGAATCCTGGGGTTACCACGACAAAGTGCCGGACGAAGAGGCGTTCTTTGTGCGCTATGCGTCGCTCACCGACGCCGCCCGTGCAATCCCCTATTGCAACGGCTACGTTTATACGCAGCTGACGGATGTGGAACAGGAGACGAACGGCTTGCTCACGCCCGACCGGAAGCCGAAAGTCGACCCGGAACGCTTCCGCAGCCTCACACGCAACCCGGACGGGATCCGCGAGTAATCGCCGGTCCGTTTACCGGCATATCAAAGGCGGGCGCTTGTACAGGATACCAGCCCCGCCTTTTCCTTTCTCCCGGTTTTCCGCGTCCCCACCGCTCTCAGGCCGCCTTCTCATTCCGCTCGCCCATCTTGCGCCGCCGAAAGCACCGATTGATTGCAAGCGCCCCTCCCTGTGGCAACGCCGATACGATGGAAAAACAAACTTATCAGGACTTAATTCCCACATCTTGGTGCGTTGGGCTACCCTTGTCATCCGCCAGCCGTCCGCAAAGATGCAAGGCAGCCCTCCGCAGGGCCTTTAAACCGCCTTTGCCATTGCCCGTGCTCTTTTGCTGCCCGGCCGCGCCCTCCTGCCACGGCCGCATTTTCTCCTCGCAGCGCTCGTTCGCCCAACGGAGCGCCAATTTCCTTTCTTCCGGCTTTCCTTCCCGCCCACGCTAGCAGACGAGATATGCGCCGTCCACAGGAAGGACCGCCCCGTTGACGTAATCGGACAGCGAGCTCGCCAGAAAGACGCATGGTCCCGCCATATCCTGTGGCTGGCCAAACCGTCCGGCAGGGATGCGCGAGAGAATCGATGCGCATCGCTGGGAATCCTGTAAAAGCGCCGTGTTCATCTCCGTGTCCATATAGCCAGGCGCCAAAGCATTCACCTGGATGTTGTATTTTGCCAGGCCGACGGCCAGCGCCTTTGTCAGCTGGGCTACGCCGCCCTTGCTCGCCGCATATGCGGGGATGCGAATCCCGCCAAAGAAGCTAATCATCGAGGCGATATTGATAATCTTTCCGCTTTCCTGTGCAATCATGACGCGCGCCGCACGCTGTGATAAATCCCACACGGCGTTCAAATTGACTTCCAGCACCCGGTCCCATTCGTCCATTGGGAAGGCTTCGATTTCATGACGGCTTTGCACGCCCGCGCAGTTGACCAGAATATCCAAGCGCCCTCCCAACGCCTCCAGCGCAGCTTCAAACGCTTCCCCGCGCTGCTGGCGCGATTGCAAATCTGCACAGAAAGCATGCGCCGCAATTCCTTCTTCTACCAGCGCCTGGCCCGACGCGCCGCGGCTGATTACCGCAATTTGCGCCCCGGCGTCAAAAAGCCCCTGCACCATTCCCCGCGCCAACCCGCGCGCACCTGTGACAATCGCCTTTTTCCCCTTCAGTAGTCCTTCCATGCGCATTTCCTCCGTCGCATTGCGTTGTCCGTTAGCATAAGTTCTCCTCAGAAGGATGGCTTCCTGCCATCTTCTGTCGAAAAGAAGGTTGTTTTTTTGCGCAAGTCATAGTATAGTATTGGGAATGCAAAAACGAGGTAGATAAAAATGATTGCACTCATTGCAAAGCTTCTCAGCAAAGGCAATCCGGACGGTATGCAGGGCCGCCATATGATCGGCGTTGCCTGCGGCGCTACAGGGATTGCGCTGAACGTGCTGCTCTTTGGCGGCAAGCTTGCCGCCGCAGGCATCACGGGCGCCGTCTCCATCCGCGCGGACGCTTTTAACAACCTCTCGGACGCGGGCACGTCGCTTGTGACGCTCGTAGGCTTTTTGCTGTCCCGCCAGCGTCCGGACACAAAGCACCCGTTCGGCCACGGCAGGATGGAATATATCGCCGGCTTGACGGTAGCAATGGCCGTGCTGCTGATGGGGTTCAGCCTCCTACAGACATCGGTGGAAAAGATCCTCCATCCCTCGCCCGTCTCGTTCAGCCTGGTCTCAACGCTCATCCTGGCGGGCGCAGTTGCGGTCAAGCTCATCATGTTCGCCTATAACCGCAAATACGGCAAGCTCACCGATTCCGCCACGCTCAGCGCGGCCGCAACCGACAGCCTTAGCGACGCAATGGCGACCTCCGCCGTGCTGGCTGCCGCGCTCTGCCAGCATTTTTTCTCCTGGCAAATTGATGGCTACGTGGGGCTTCTTGTTTCGTTGCTTATTTTCATCTCCGCCATCAAAGCGCTGAAAGAAACCATGGAGCCGCTCCTTGGCAAGTCGCCCAGCCCGGAGCTCATTCACGAAATCGAGAGCATTGTGCTGGCCAACCCAGAGATAATCAGCATGCATGACCTCGCAGTGCACGACTATGGCCCCGGCCGTTTAATGATCTCGCTGCATGCCGAAGTGCCCGCAGAGGGCGACATGATTGCGCTGCATGACACAATTGACAACACCGAACATGAGCTGCGCGACAAGCTTGGCTGTACGGCCGTTATTCACATGGACCCCGTCGTTACCTCTGACGAGCGCACCGCCGAAATGCTCGGCCGCATCAGCGAGCTTGTCAAAGCGCTTGACGAACGGGCCAGTTTTCACGATTTTCGCATGGTAGAAGGTCCCACGCATACGAACCTGATTTTTGACGTTGTTCTGCCTTTCGATGTAAAAATCTCCGACGAGCAGGCAAAACAGCGCATCCAGCACATGGTGCGCGCTTTGCAGGGGAATTATTACGCCGTTGTGGAGATTGACCGAGAGTAAGCTTTTACGACGCGCAAATGGACGCAGCTTTAAAAAGGGATTCCGTCGGCTCGCCGGCGGACTTATAGGCGTCTTGCATGAGCGTATAATCAACAAAGCTGGGGCGGCCTTTGGGCTGTCCCGGCACGGTTGTATAAACGAGCACAGGCAGTTTCATCCCCTCGATTGGCAGCACATAGATCTCCCGGCGTTTTAGCCGCGGGCAATCCACCGCCGCATCGAGCGCTTTTCCTTCTTTTTCCGGAAGCGACCATACTCTTCCGGGGACGCTTTGCCCCTCCCTGGCTTCCAGCGCAGGGCGCGCGCTGCCATCCTTCCCCAGGAAACACAGCGCAAACCCTTCCAATCGGCTCATGCCGACCATGCGGGCGGCAGGAAACGCCCGATGCATTTCCTCTTCGTTCATGTGTTCACCATACGCAAAGTAAAGAAGGTTACGGTTTCCTTCTTGCATATTTCCTCCGTTTCTTTTACTCAAGGATGATGATTTTCTCCGTTAAATCGCGGCAGGCCTCGCGCCGGCGCAAACAGCCAAGCGCCCAAAGATCGCTAGCGCGCATTTCCAAACGGAACACATCTTCGTATCTTTCCCGAAGCCGTGCACCGCGCGCTTCAATCGGCACGCGTGCGCGTTTTTTTATTTCCCCTAGCATTGGCGCGCTCGCAGCTCGAAAGCCAAGCAACCGTGCATATGGCGGCGATTGTACGCGACGGCACAGTTGTTTTTCCATTCCCAGTGCCGCTTGCGTTAGCGCGCGGGAAATGCGCGCCCAGGTGTAGCGCTTGCATTTGACGGCGGCAATGGCATCCCGGCGCGTACCGCATGCCTGCGCGGCGTGCAGCAGCCTGTTTTCCAGCCCTTCGCTCATCTCCGGCGCACGGCAAAGCCTGCCCGGTTCTGCCAAGCGCAGCAATGCCAGCAGCGCTTCATCCAGCCCGTCACAGCGTTGAAAAGCCCCTTCCTCGATTTCACGCGCCAGCACGGCATAGGCCGCCTCCGGCATCGCAGCCTGAACGCTTTCGCCCCGCCAGAGCGCTTCCCGCACGGCCGTAGCCGAAGCCAGCGGCCCCATCCGCCCGTCATGGTACCCGCTTCCTTCGCGCCGCACCGTCACCGGCTGCATGCGCGAACCGGTCGTGTCAACGGCCCGCAGGTACTCCACCGCAAGCGTATCGTTGGGTGCAAGCGGCGTACCGCGCGCCCGTGCAAACGATTCGCCGCGCTTGAGGCCTTCCCGCAGCTTAGCGGCATCCGGTTCCGTCCGTGCTGCGGTCCAAAGCGGCGCAAGCTCCCCTGTCTCGCTGCCAAACCCCAGCCAGTCGGCCCCCAGCGCATCGAGCAGCCCTACGCCTCCCTGCGCAAAATGGGCCGCATCACGCACAGCGAAAAGCGCAGGCAGCTCGAACACAAAGTCTGCCCCACAAGCAAGCGCCATTTCCGTCCGCGCCCATTTGGAAACGACGGCAGCCTCTCCCCGCTGCGTAAAAGAACCGCTCATGACACAGAGGATCCCGTCACATCCTGTTTTTTGCCGCAGAAGGCGCAGAAGATACGCATGACCGTTATGGAACGGGTCAAATTCGCAAATTACTCCGCAAAAAAGCATGATGGCTCACTATCGCTCTCTCCTCGCCGAAATCGGAAAACCTCCGGCGCACCGAGCAAAAATAGGCTTTTGGAAGGGCGGCGTCCCAGCACAAGTTTATGCCGTTTTCCGCCTGATAATCCGTCCGAT
>DVLH01000188.1 GCA_018715585.1 Candidatus Aphodomonas merdavium | reverse complement strand
CTTTATAACGACCTGTACGGCGTGGTCAACTATGTGCTGTCGCTCTTTGGCATCAAGGGGGTCAACTGGTTGGGAAGCCGCGATACAGCGTTGCTGTCGCTCATCCTCTTCAGCGGCTGGCGGACGGTCGGCTATGCGATGCTGATCTATCTATCCTCCCTCAAGGGCATCAGCGGACAGTATCTGGAGGCGGCCTCCATCGACGGGGCAAACGGCTGGCAGCAGCTGCTGCGCATCAAACTGCCGCTGCTTGCGCCCACGACGCTCTTTCTCGTGGTGACGACGGTCGTCTCGTCGATGAAGGTGTTCCAGGCAGTCGATATCCTGACGACGGGCGGCCCGTATGAATCCACGATGGTGCTCGTCTATCAGATTTACGAGCTCGCCTTTGCCGACCACCGCCTTGACCGTGCCGCCGCGGTTGGCTGTGTCTTCTTCGTGCTGCTGCTGCTTTTCACCGCCGCCACGATGAAATGGTCCAACAAGAACGTAAACTACGACGCATAAGGAGGCGTGCCCATGCAAAAGAGATTTTTCACCGCACGCCGGATGCGCGCGTATTGCCAAACGTTCTTCGCCACGCTTGTCATGCTGGTGATGGTCTTTCCTCTGTATTGGATGATTATCACTTCCTTTAAGACCACCGACGAGGTGCTGTTGACGGTGCCCACGTTTTATCCCAAGACGTTCACGCTTGACGCCTATGCGCAGGTGCTGTCGCACTATCCCGTGGTGCACTATCTGGTCAACACGCTCATCGTGACGCTAGGGATTCTCATTATTCAGGTGTCCACCTCCATCCTGGCGGCTTACGGCTTTTCCAAGGGCGATTTCCCGGGCAAAAACACCGTGTTCGTCTTTGTCCTCGGCGCGATGATGATCCCCATCCAGGTAACGTTCATCCCGATCTATGTGATGATCAGCAAAAACGGGCTGCTTAACTCCTACATGGGCCTCATCCTGCCCGAAGCCGCGTCCGCCTATTCCATCTTTTTGCTGCGTCAAAGCTTCCTGGCCGTGGACAACAGCTACCTGGAAGCCGCAGAGGTGGACGGCATGGGCAGGCTGCGCTCCATCTTTTCCGTGCTGGTGCCCATGTGCCGCCCCACCGTCATCACCATGACCATCCTGGCGTTCATCAACGGCTGGAACGCCTATTTCTGGCCCAAGATGATCACCACCACCGACAAGGTGCGCACCATCGCCCTGGGCATCGCCGATATCCGCAACTCGTTTTTAAGCATGGAGGCGCTGAACATGAACCAGATCATGGCCGCCTCCTGTATCGCGGCGATACCAATTTTCGTGTTGTTCGTCGTTTTCCAGCGTTACATCCTCACCGGTTTTTCCAAAGCTGCCATGAAATAAGGGAGTTACTATGCGCTTATCCACAACCACGACAATCCTCAGCAACAACGATCCCACCGCGCCGGAGGAATCCGTCTTTCGCGCCATGCGTCTTTGCAAACAAGCGGGCTTTGTCCATTTGGACATGAACTTTCACACCCAAGCGCAGCCGGGCTATCCCTTAGCCGCAAACGGCTGGCAGTGCTGGGTGGAAAAAGTGCTGGCGCTCTCGCAGGAGCTGGGCGTAACGTTTTACCAGGCGCATGCGTTCCACTATATTACGCGCGAATCCACGAGCGATAAAATCGACAGGCCCTGGTATGAAGAGCGCATCCGGCGCTCCATCCTGGCGGCAAAAAGCCTGGGCGTACGCTGGATTGTCCAGCATCCGTCCGATTTTGATGCGGACGACGTTTATGACTTTGACAAAGCCCGCCGCTACAACCTGGACTATTGGTCGCCGTTTGTGGATTTTGCCCTGCGCAACGGCGTCGGCTTCGCGTTTGAAAACATGTTTCAATCCGGGCACCACGAACGTTACTGCAGCCAGGTGGAAGAACTGATCGATCTGGTCGATGCGTTCAAGGACCCGCGCGTAGGCGTGTGCTGGGACACGGGACACGCCTCGGTAGCGGGGCAGGATCAGAGCGCAGCCATCCGCATGCTCGGGCACAGGCTGAAGGCAACCCACATCCATGACAACCACGGCCTCCCCTACGGGGACGAGCATCTGACGCCCTACTTTGGCTCCATCGCCTGGAAGGATATTCTGCAGGCGCTTGGCGAAATCGGCTATGATGGCAATTTCTCCTTTGAAATCAAACACGCCTCGCAGCCGCTCCCGCCGCAGCTGTGCGCCGACATGCTCCGTTTCCTCTATGACATGGGAGGAGAAATGGTTGCCTGTGCAAAATCCTATTTGAAGGAGTGCGTCAAGGGATGATTTCACTCAGCTTTTTAGGCATTGGCGCCGCGTTTTGCCCGGCGCTTGGCAACACCTCCGCCTGTTTTCAAAAGGATGGCACGCTCTATTTGCTCGACTGCGGCTCGCTCGTTTTCGCTGAGCTGCTCAAAAGGGACGTTTTGCGCGATGCAAAGCGTCTCGTCGTTTTCATCACGCACGCGCATGCCGACCACACCGGCAGCCTGGGCACGCTGCTTTCCTATTGCCATCACGTCCATCCGCTGCCCGTCACCGTCGTCCATCCCGATGCAGCGCTGCAAACGCTGCTGGATGCAAACGGTATTTCGCGCAATCGTTATGTGTTCTGCGGCGTTTCCTCCTATCGCGATGCAAACGTATGCGCCGCCTTTTTCCCCGTGCCGCACACGGAAAAGCTCGCCTGCTTTGGCATAACGGTCGGCGATGGCGAGGAAACCGTCTATTACAGCGGCGACGCCGCGCGCCTACCCGAGCCGGTCTGGAACGATTTCCTCGCAGGAAAAATCGCCAGGGTGTATCAGGACGCGGCGCTCGGCGCCGCCGCAAACCATCCCGCCCACGGATCCTACGACGGCTTTGCCGTCGCGTGCCCGGCCGCGCTGAAAGTGCGCTTCTTCCCCATCCACTGGGACTGCGCCGGGGAGGGCGAGGCCATTTTGCGCGACGGGTTTGGGCTTGCCTTCTGCCCGCCCTGCCGGCCGTAGCCTCCTTTCCCTCCGTCTATCTCGTTGACACCTCCTACGGGCCCATGCTATGATGAGCAGAGAGGAAAGAGCGTTTTCACCTGCGCATACAGCAAAATGAAGGAGGATCATCGCCATGAAGAAAGCGGCCGCTTTGGGGCTTGTCTGTCTTCTCGTGCTTGTCTGTGCGCTCCCTGCGCAAGCTGTGAAAGCCAGGGGCATTCTCACGGATTCCGACTCCGTCTATCACGCCAACCACCTCCAGCAACATTTGGGCACTACCAGCTGCATTTGCACCGGCGACTATGTCAGCATGCGCTCCTCCAGCAGCGGCAGCACCGTCGTCGGCCATTTGGAACAGGCAGACCGCTTCACGCTCCTGCAGCTGGACAGCGGGCAGGCGCTCGTGCTTGTCACGGACTCCGCCTCCACCAGCCCCGACTCCTCAAACGGCCTAACCGGCTGGGTAAACGCCGATTATGTTGACTGCACGTGTACCGCAGCGCAATATGCCAGAAGCGGCGCAAGCGGCGCGCAGCCTTTTAACGGCGTACCCGCCGAATGGGTGCATGCAAGCGGCGCGGGTGCATGGTCCACCACGCTGACGCTAAAAAGCGACGGCTCCTTTACCGGCTATTTTTCCGACTCGGAAATGGGGGTCTTTGCCCCCGAATATCCCAACGGAACGCTGTATGAAGCCACTTTTTCCGGGCAGTTCACGGATTTGCAGCAGATCGACGGCTATACCTACGCCATGACGCTCTCCACGCTTACGCTCAGCGAGCCGGAGGGCACCTCCTTCATCGAGGACGGCATCCTCCACGTCGTCACGTTGCCGGCCGGCCTGGAAAGCGGCGATCTGTTCTATCTTTACCTCCCCGGCACGCCGGAAAACGCCTTGCCCGCCGCTTATATTTCCTGGCTGCTCTTCTATAATTCCGGCCCGCTGCCGGGCTACGGCCTTTACAACGTTACGCAGGAGCGCGGGTTTATGACCAGCACGGAATATTTCGGAAACTAACCGGCGCTTAGCCCGCCAAACAAAGGCCGCAGACATGCAAGCATATCTGCGGCCTTTCCGTTTGGCAAAACGCACAGGGAGTTTTCCCGCATGCGGTCTTACAGGCAAACCGAAAGCGGATTTTGCTGCTCAGGTGCACGGCCCCTCGTTCATTCCAAGGGGCTTCCCGGCTGCAAGGGCGCAAGCAGATGTGATTTGGCTCTTACGGCTTCTTGAATGCTCGCGGCGCATTTCGCGGCGGAAATTTCCGTCGTATCGATCACGTTTTGTTCGTAGCGGCCCAGCGCGTTCCACTGTCCCCACATGGTTTCCACCAGCTCGGCGTTCGTTTTGCTGTCCAGCTTGCGCCGCCCGAGCGCACGCCGCATCGTCTCCGCCTTTGAGGCCCGCAACACGATGTAATGTATTTCACAGCAGCTGCGCGCCGCCTGCACCCAGGGCTCTAAAAACCACGGACCAACAACGCCATCCACAACCACTTCGTATCCGCCGCGCACGTAGCGCTTTGCTGCCTCCAGCGCCGCTTCCAGCACAATGCGGTTTTGCCGCTGCGACCCTGCTATCTGCGGCAAAATTGCCCCTTTGCTGAGAAAACCGAAAAATGCATCCACCCGCAGATGGACCGACCGTGCAAAATCGGACTGCTGTGCGGCGAGGGAAGCTACCGTGGTTTTCCCCGTTCCAGGCGAACCGGTAATCAGGATCATCCTCCCCTGCTCCATTGCCAACATCCTCCTTTTCTGCGTTTGCCGTTCAAAACGCTTTGATGCTGCGCCCCTGTCCGCACAAAAAAGCGGCGCGCCGCCGCGCACCGCCTGTCAAAACCCTCCCTACTCCTCCTGCACGATATCCTCGCGCAGGCGATAGAGCGTCGCAGCCGTATTGCCATCGTAGGAAATCCACCCCGCCACATCGGGCATTGCCCAAGACTGGCGGGCACGCACGTAGCCGTAGCGGACGCCGTCGATACGCGTGTTGGAGAAATTGCTGTCACACCAATAAAGGATACCGTCGCGCGCGTCATAGGGCTGGGAGATGAGCATCGTATGGGTGCCCCGCGCGCCGCTGTTATAGACGGCGATCATCTGCAGCACGTCTCCCGCACGCGCCTGGCTTAAAAAGCTCTCGGCGCGCGCTTTGTTCTCCTTGGCTGTCAGCGCCGGGTCGTAGTCGAACGTGGCGACAACCTCATAGGCATCCACCTTGCCCGCTTCCGCCTGCGACCAGGCGGCGCCCACCGGGCGGCTCTCGTCCTCCGTCATATGGTTGAGCGGCACGGTCAGCACAAGCCCATCTTGCCCTTCCAGCGCAAACCCTTGGGCGGCCTGCTCCAGCGAATCCGCCTGGAAGCGGCGGCACTGCCCGTGGTACTTGCTGTCGGACGAACGGTTGAGCGCCCCGTCCTGCGCCACTTCAACCACCATCATGCGCGCGATGAGTTTTTCACGCGGCGTCATCTCCGCAGGCCCGGGCGTAAACGCCATCGCCGCCGAAAGAGCCGCACACAGCAGCGCAATCATTGCGCCTCGGCGGGAATGTACTCGCCGTAAATATATTCATGCAGCGCCTGCACGTTCTTGGGCGCGTCGAAGGTGATCACGGAGCTATCGTTGATCGTCTCGTACTTCCACGACCCCTCCACCGGCAGCGAAAACTCGCTGAGCGTGAAATCGCCTGCGGCAAGGAAACGCGTGCCCAGCTGCAAGATGGTGGGCATGTCCAGATTGGTGGACGTGTTGGGCACGAGCGTGACGGCCAGGGAGATCAGCGTCGATGACGTCATGTTCTCCAGCATTTTGTTCATTAGCGCCTGCAACAGAATGCGCTGGCGGCTGCCGCGCTGCAAATCGCTGTCCAGCTTACGAATGCGCGCATAGCTGACGGCCTGCAACCCATCCAGATGGACGCTGATGCCGTCATCCGCCTCGGTCAGCGTGCGGCGCGTTTTAGATTTTTCAAATCCTTCGTAATCCTCCGCAACGGCGACGTTGTAGTTGATGTAATAGTATTCCAGCCCTTCCAGGTAGATATCTACCCCGCCGAGCGCATCTACGATATCCGCCATGCTCTTAAAATTGACGACGGCATAATACGCGCAGTTCAGTTCAAAGACTTCGTTCACCGTCTTAAGCGCCAGCAGCGGGCCGCCAAAGGCATACGCGGCGTTGATGCGGTTATACCCCACACCGTTTGGAATGTTCACATACATATCGCGTCCCAGGGAGCTGAGCTTGATTTCGCCCGTCGCCGGGTTGACGGAAGCGACGATCATCACATCCGTACGGCCGCTCAGCTGCGTAATATCGCGGCTGTCCGTCGCCATCAGCAGGACGTTCACCCAGTCTTCCGGAAGGTTTTCGTTAATGGCCAGATCGTCGCTGGAAACGCTGACGCGCTGGCTTTCGGTAATCTCTTCCTCTTCTTCCTCCGCTGCCAGATCAGCCAGCAGCGCATCCAAATCTGTTTCCGTCTCAATGGGCGCCTGCTGTTCTTCCTCCGCGCAAGCAGCCGGAATCAATAGATCCAGCACACGGCCAAGCAACGGCGGCTTTGTCGCAAAGCTGATGGGCTCCACGCCCTCCAGCGCGCGCGGCTCCTCCACAGGGCGAAACACGCCCGTTGCTGCCAATCCTACCGCACCCATGAGGATGGTAGCGCATACGATCGTCAGCAGCAAAAAGCCCATTCCCCGATCCCTTGCTGAAGCGCGCCCCTTGCGCGCGCGTTTTCTCTTTTCGTTTTGTTTCGCCATAGCGGTTTCCTTTCACTCTGGGCAAATTTCACATTTTATCATACGCCTGCCTCTAGGCAAAAGCAAGCGCCGACAGCAATAAAACGAACTGAAAGGAAAAATGCTTCCCAATGCGTCCAAAACGATGGCAGGGGCGGAAAAAATTTTCCGCCCCTATGCGCATAATCCTTCGCGCGGTTATCCATCGTAACGGCAGCGCCGCGTTGTGCGGTTACTGCTGGCCGGCCATGGCCCTTTCCTGCTGCTCGATGAGCCGCTTGACCATGTAGCCACCGATATACCCAGCCTGGCGGCTGGTCAGGTCGCCGTTATACCCCTGTTTGAGGTTAATGCCCAGTTCGCCGGCAATTTCGTGCTTCATGTTGTTCAGCGCGTTCTTTGCCTGCGGCACTTCGATACGGCTCGAGGAGCCGCTCTGCTGCGTGGACGTAGCGCCCTGCTGCTGTTGCACACCCTGCTGGGACGTGCTGTTGAGATTAGGCGTAAACATGGTTTATTCCCTCCCGCTAGCGTTACTTGCCTGCCATCTGCTGCTCGGCCTGCTCAATCAGGCGTTTGACCATATAGCCTCCGACGTAGCCATTCTCACGGCTGGTCAGATCGCCATTGTAGCCCTGCTTGAGGTTGATGCCAAGCTCGCGCGCGATTTCAAACTTCATGTTGTTCAACGCGCCGCGCGCTTCCGGAATGTTGGTGCGGTTGCCGTTGCTGTTCGCCATTTCGTTTCACCTCCTTCCGTCGTGTTCACGGGTATTTTGCCGCGAAGCGCGCAAAATACGCTGGAACTTGTCGGATGGAACCGAAAAGAAAAAGCGGAAAAAGGCGGAACTTTTTTAAACGGCAAAAAAAGCGCGCCTGCAAAAAGAGGCGCGCTTAATCTATAATAGGAAAAAAAGCGCCGCTATGCCCGTTCCTGTGCCGAAAGCGCCTCCACCGCGCGCTCGTCGGGCGTGATAAACAGCGTGCGCTGGTGGGTGTAAATCACCCGGCCCGGCGCCGCGCCGGAAGGTTTTTTAACAAATTTTTTCAGCGTGTAATCCACCGGCACCTGCGAGGCACGGTACGCCTTGCTGTAATATGCCGCCAGCATCGCCGCCGCGCCCAGCGCCTGCGCCGACGGTTCTCCCCGGCAAAGGAGGATCACATGCGAACCCGGAATATCCTTCGCATGCAGCCACACGGCATCCGGCGGCGCTCCCGCCGTCAGCCGGTCGTTTTGCGGCCCGCTGCGCCCCACAAGGATTTTTTCGCCATTTGGCAATAAGAACTGCATCGGGCTGGACGGCGGCGTTTTGCGCGCCTTGGTTCGCTGCCTGGGCGCGCGAAGCACGCCCGCCTGGTAGAGCGCTTCGCGGATCTCGCCAAGCTCCTGCGGGCGTTCGCACTTGCGCAAATCGTCCAAATATCCCTCCAGCAGATATTGCTCCGCGCGCAGGCCGTCTATTTGCAAAAGCGCGTTTTCGCGCGCCGCGCGCATTTTGCGGTAGCGCTTATAATACGCCTGCGCGTTCTGGGCCGGCGTCAGGCGCGCATCCAGCGCAATGACGCGCGTTTTGTTTTGATAATAGTCGAAAACTTCTGCCTGTTCACGGCCCTTGCTAAGGCTATGCAGGTTTGCCGTCAGCAGTTCGCCGTCCACGCGCAGCTGTTCCGCCTTTTCCTCGCTTGCCAGCGCCTCCTCGTGAATAGCCAGTTTTTTTTCGCATCGTTCCAGGTGCGTGCGCAGGCTGCGGGCTAGCGCGTTGCGGGCGCTCTCCATGCGCGCGCGCGCATCGCGCATGCGGTAATATGCCTCGGCGCAGGCGGACGGTCCGGGCATTGCTTTTTGTTCCCGCCGCGAAAAGCGCGCCTGTTCAAAAGCAAACGCTCCCTCCGGCTCGCCTTTGGCGTCCAGCAGCAGCACAGGCGGCCCCCAGCCGGGCATCTGCCGCAGCATCGCAAGGAGCGGGCCGCAAAGCCTGCGGCGAAGCTGCGCATCCGTCACGGGCGTTTCCTCGCCCGTGAGGCGAAAGGCAATCTCCTGCGCGCTTTCCCGGCCCAGGCCGCTGAGCGCGCCCGCAAGCGCCACATCCAACCGCGCGGCGCCGTCGCGCAGTGCGGCGCAAAGCGCTTCCTCCGTCAGCTCCGGCGAAAACGGATCCAGCTTCTCCTGGGCCGGCGGCGGCAGATAAGGCAGGCCGGGCTTCACCTCGCGCACGCGGCTGATGTCCGCGCCGACGTGATGGATCGAATCCAGAATGCGGCCCTGCGCGCTTCGCAGGATGATGTTGCTATGGCGGCCCATCACCTCGCAGCTGAGGATGCAGCTGGACGGCTGCCCCAGCTCATCCTCACAGGCAAACTCGATCTCCACCAGCCGGTCGCCGCCCACCTGGCGCACGCCAAGCACGCGCGCGCCGCCAATATGCTTGCGAAGCACCATGCAAAACATCGGCGGTTCCATCGGCGCTTGTTTCACCGTCTCCGTCAGATGGATGCGCGCACAGCCGGCCGACGCGCTCAGCAGCAGCCGCCGCGGCCCGCACGCGCCTCGAAAGAGGATGTGCACCTCATCCCGCTCCGGTTGCTGCACCTTCTCCACGCGCGCGCCCGTCAGCACCGCGTTTAGCTCCCTGGCAATAAACCCCAGAAACAGACCATCCATTTCAAAAAGCCCTCCGGCCATCCCGTTTCGTTGAACGCTCCCCATTATAATGCAGCGCGCCGCAGCTTGACAAGCGTGCCCTTGAAAACGCGCGCCGCAGCTTTTATAATAGCGCTGAAATTGATTTTTACAGGAGGCTTCCCCATGTCCTGGATTCCCACGCTAGAGCAGGCGCGCGAGCTGATGCAAGCGCACAACAAAGAACCTTTCCACCGCCAGCACGCCGAAACCGTCAGCGGCGTCATGGCCGAATTTGCCAAGCAGCTGGACCCGGACCATGTCGAGTACTGGGCGGCTGTGGGGATGTTGCATGATCTGGATTATGAAGAACAACCCGAACGCCATTGCGTCGCCGTGCGCGAGATGCTCGCGCCCTTGGACGCAGACCCTGCGTTTGTGCGCGCCATCGTCTGCCATGGCTGGGGATTGACGGGCGCAGACGTAGAACCGGAGCTGCCGATGGAAAAAGTTCTCTTCGCCGTAGACGAGCTGACAGGGCTGATCGGCGCCGCCGTCAAAATGCGCCCTTCCGGCAGCGTGCAGGATTTGGAGCTTAAATCGCTCAAGAAAAAGTTCAAGTCCCCGTCGTTTGCCGCCGGATGCAACCGCGAGGTGATTGCGCAGGGTGCAGAGCGGCTCGGCTGGACGCTGGACGAGCTGCTGGAAAAGACCATCCTCGCCATGCGGGCGATTGAAGGAAAAGCGTGATCTGCGACCTTTGTCCGCGCATGTGCCACGCCGAGCGCACGCTGGAAACAGGCAGCGGCCGCTGCGGCATGGGAACACTCCCCACCATCGCCAGGGCCGCGCCGCACTTTGGCGAAGAGCCGTGCATTTCCGGCACGCGCGGCAGCGGCGCGGTGTTCTTCTGTGGCTGCCCGCTGGGATGCATTTTTTGTCAGAACGAATCCATCAGCCGGCCGGGCGCGCGCGCAAAGCGCGTGGACGCGCAGCAGCTCGCCGACGTTTTCACCGCGCTGTGCGCCCAGGGCGTGCACAACCTCAACCTCGTCACGGCGGGCCATTTCGCGCCCACCGTTGCACAGGCGCTGCGCCTTGCCAAGCCGTCCGTGCCCGTCGTCTACAATAGCGGCGGCTACGAGCGCGTAGAAACGCTGCGCATGTTGGAAGGGCTTGTCGACGTCTATTTGCCGGACTACAAGTTTGCCGACGCCGCGCTCGCGCGCCTCTGCTGCGATGCGGATGATTATCCGCAGGTAGCGCTGGCGGCCATCGCGGAGATGCGGAGGCAGACGGGGCCGGCTGAATTCGACGAGGAAGGCATGCTGGTGCGCGGCACGCTCGTGCGCCATCTCGTCCTGCCCGGTTGCGCGGGCGCTTCGATGCAGGCGCTCAGCGCACTGGTGGACGCAGGGCTGGACGACCTGCCCGTCAGCCTGATGGCCCAATACACGCCCTGCGGCCGCGCACGGCAGGTGCCCGGGCTGGACCGTCCGGTTTCCACCTCCACCTACCGGCGTGTTGCAGCGCATATGCGCTGGCTCGGCCTGGACGGCTATACGCAAGCCGTCGCTTCCTCGGGCGAATCCTCCATTCCCGAATGGGACTTGCTGGAAAA
>DVLH01000187.1 GCA_018715585.1 Candidatus Aphodomonas merdavium | reverse complement strand
GAAGATAAGCGTTGATGAGTTTTTCGGATTATGCGTCGTGCTCAACGAAACGCCGGATGAATTATATGGATTTAGTTCCACAAAAAGAGATGAGGCGGTGTGACCTATGGCGAAGCAGGAGAAGTACATACAGGTCGGCGTAACGGCCCTGCGTGACCCCGCGACCGGGGATTTCCTGCCCGCTGTGCCTCTTTACATCAAGGCCGAGGATGGAGCCGAGGAAGCGGAAGAAAAGTTGATCGAAGATATAGGAAAGCTGCTGGCGGAGCGGATCAGGCGATACAAAGCCGACTGCGAAGCGGCGGGAATCTCGATCTAGGAGATGATGGCGATGGCGCTCAACGTCAGCGAAGAATGGCTGCGCGAGTATTGCAAGCGCACGGGGCAAAGATTGCCTGCCGAGGCGGAGGAACAGACCTGCGCTCGAAAGGATCGCCGAAGCAAGTACGGCAATCTTAAAACATCGCTTGACGGGCGCGTTTTCGCCAGCAAGCATGAGGCGGAAGTCTACCGACGCTTCACACTGGAAGTCAGGAGCGGAGAACACCACGCCGTACTGTGTCAGGTTCCATTCGATCTACCAGGCGGAGTGAAGTACATAGCCGACTTCGTGACACTGGAACGGGATGGGACGTTTACCGTATGGGACGCAAAAAGCGAAGCGACGGCCCGCGACAAAGCATATCGGATAAAAAAGCGACAGATGAAAGAGTGTTTGGGCATCAATGTACAGGAGGTTCGGGAATGAGCAAGGAGATAAGTAAATTTGGCAGACACACGCTCGTATACTACCAGATGATTTGCAACGCCTTCAGGGAGCCAAAGGATTATGAACATGCGCTTGAAAAGCTCGAAATCAAAGAGGTCAAATTGGGCGAGGAGCTTGTGGACATGGTTTCCGCAATGAGGATGTTTTGCGACCGCGCTTCCAAGGGGAATATCGTGACCGATGATCTGCTGGATTTTTCGTATATACTCAACCGCGCTGTTGTTGAGAGCGCATTACGGGCGGATGGCGACGAGGTGGAGGACGAATGACGAAGCTGTTTGCGGTCGATTCCCCAGAAAGCCTGCGAGAAATAGCGGCGTTTGTAAAGCAGGGCAGCGTATACAATGTGGCGACCGTTTGGAGCGCCACTCGCAGGCAACAAAACGATACATGCGTCTGGGATGGGAAAATCCTGGTTTCCTTCTACACGAGCGAGAAGAGCCGTTGCGCCGTTGTGTTTCGCATTACGGCATCGGAGGAGATCGACGAATTTGCCAGATTGAAATACACACCGGCGCTGGCGTGGTGCAGCCAGCATTTGAAAGAGGTGGAGATCGACCCCTTCGGGCATGGACGGGCGTAGCTCACGGAGAGCGGCAGCGGGCGGACGGCCATGAAACGATAGGCGCGCCGCCGATCCGCCAAGGCAGCAGGCGCGGTTCGACACCGCGCGCCCGCACCAGGCGGGCACTTTCGAGGTTCAGACGAACGCCTAAAACGCGGAAACCTCGGCGCATCCCAAGCGGCGCAGTCCGTGCAATGGAAACGATTGGGTGACGGTGTGGAAAAAGCACACACGGCACGCCGGACAGACGGCGGCGCGCGGCACGGCGCGGCAAAGCGGGGCAGCTCCCCTCCGAAAGCCGGACGGAACACAGACCGATAGTAACTGCGACACGACGGAGAGCGACGCCGAACAGCCCATAACGAGAGGGCGGGAGCCGCGCCCAACGCACCATGAGAGGCGAAAACGCGGCGCTTATGAAGCGGCATAAAGGCAGGACGCGCAAACCGTATATGCGGAGCCGTCGCGGGTTCAAGCCCCGCCCGCTTCACCAGGGCTTTTCGGTTGAGCATGCCTCTTACCGCCTTGAGGCCGTCCCGATACGCGGGCAACGAAAAACCGGCGTTTTTTTCGACACTCTCTTTTCGTGTGGATCGTTTTTGCGAAAAAAAACGAGCGTACCACGGAACGCGAGCCATGTTTTCGGTTATGTGCGGTGCTCTGCGGCAACCGATGACAGCCCGGAAAGACGGGCGACATGTGGCGCACGGCTTGGGGGCAGGGCTACTTTACCCGCCTCTGCCGGTTCAACTCCGGCACGCCGCACCATCAAAAGGCGGCAATTTTAGATAAAGGTGGGACACGAATGGAAAGCAGGAAACAAATGCGATCCAACGCAAAACAGGAGCCTTTCCGAAGCCGAGTATACACAGATCGTCCGGCATACGCGGATTTTGATGCACCGCGCAAATTCATGGCAATAGAATCCATAATTGCCAGACGGCTCATCGAACATCCCCACGCAATGTGTTCCTACTCTGGTGGAAGTGACAGCGATATTTTGATTGACCTGATCGAGCGCGTGCGAAACCTTTTCAGCTTTCCGCCCGTGGACTATGCCTTTTTTAACACAGGGCTTGAAATGGAAGCCACCAAGCGCCATGTGCGCGAAGTGGGCGACATATACGGCGTGGAGATCAGGGTATGCAGGCCAAAGACCAACATCGTTCGCGCCACGCGGGAGTTTGGCCTTCCGTTTGTTTCGAAGATCATGAGTGCAGGATTGGAGTGCGTGCAGCGAAAGGGAATCCCGCTTTCGATTGCGGATGAATACGCGGAAGCCGAAGATAAGGTCGCAAAAAGGCAGGAGCTTCGTCGCCGCTATCCCAAATGCGAACAGGCGATAAACTTTCTTTGCGGATGCAACAGCGCGGGCGAGCCGCGACCGAACATCCAGCTCGTGATCGGAAGCAGCAAATATATGCTGGATTTTATCAAGGAGCATCCGATTCCGTTCAGGGTAAGCAACCGTTGCTGCGATGTATGCAAGAAGTCCGTGGCTCACGAAATCCAAAAGGGGTACGACATGGTTATCACCGGCGAGCGCCGCGCGGAGGGCGGTATGCGCTCTGTGCCGCGCAAGGACAACACGAGCATGTGCTTCACAGAAACAGCGGATGGGACGTACAGATTGCGCCCGCTGTACTATGTGACCGACGAAGATAAGGCGTGGTATAAGAAGTATTACGGGATTCGCTATTCGGACGCATACGAGGTATACGGGTTGAAGCGGACAGGTTGCTGCGGCTGCTCAATATCCTCAAAGGCGGTGGACGATCTCGAAAAGATACGACCCTATGAGCCGAATCTGGTCAAAGCGGCATGGGCTGTATTTGGTGAAAGCTACAAATATCGCCAGAAATACAATGCGTATAAATCCGAACGCATGAAGCTGGAGAAAGATAAACAAAAAGAGTGAAACGCATGTGGCGCAGGGCCTGGGGGCAGGGCTGCTTTACCCGCCCCTGCCGGTTCAACTCCGGCACGCCGCACCAATGCTCCGTGGACACAGGGCGAAGGCTTGGAGCCGTGGCGGTATGAAGCGGGGTTCGATTCCCCAAGCGCGCGGGTTCGATTCCCAAACGCGCAAGGAAACTTTGCCGTTCGGCAAAGTTTGTCCCGGAGGGACTGGATTTGACGCTTCCGAAGGACGCGGCAAATCCACCGTGGTGCAAATTGCCGCCCGACACTGGACAGACGGATGGGTTTTAGGAAGTCCTGAACGAAGCCCCACAAGCTGCATGGCGTCATTGCGGTTGTGATGGTCAACCAAAAGGCAGTTTTCTCCATCTGGCAGCCCGGAAAGACGGGCACTTCAAAGCGAATGGAGGTGAGAAACGAGGTGAAGGTTCGAGAATTTGGCGTCGAAGATGTGCGTATCTTTCCACCGGCTCCGGGGAAATGCCCGATTTGCGCGGCAGATCATCCGGCAGAGTTTCCGCACAACAAGGACAGCCTGTACTACCAGATGCGCTTCTGGCAGGAACATGGCCGCTTTCCGAC
>DVLH01000186.1 GCA_018715585.1 Candidatus Aphodomonas merdavium | reverse complement strand
CGGCGTCAGGAATCTCATCCATGATCTTGAGGTTTTCAACATCCAGCAGCGCGGCGCGCTCCTTGGCAAACTCCTTGGAGGTGAGCTCCTCCACGGGCAGGTCATAGAACGCCGGGTCGCCAACATAGGAGCTGGAGTCATACTGGCCGAGGCGGCACGCCTCCAGGAACACATACCAATACTCGATGCTGTCGCGGCTGTACTGGGCGATGTCCAGCTCTTCCATGATGTTGAGCATTTCCATCAGCCAGTTGCCGCCGCTTGCCGGTGGCGGAACGGAGACCACTTCGTAGCCATAATACGTGGTTGTCACGGGTTCGCGCTCAAACACTTCGTAGTTCTCCAGATCTTCCATCGCCATCAGGCTGCCGTTGGCCTGGAGCCCTTCGATCATCTTCTGGGCGATCTCGCCATGATAGAACGCTTCGATGCCGCCGTCGGAAATCGCCTGGAGAGTGTTTCCGAGCGGTTCATTAACGATGATGTCGCCTTCCGCATAGGGCAGGCCGTCGTTGGTGTAGATGGCCAAGCCCTCTTCCGTGAACATGTCATAGCTGGTGGTGATGGCGTCGGCGAGGCGCTTTTCAATCGGCCAGCCCTCTTTCGCCAGCTTGATGGCGGGCGCCATGACTTCCTGGCGTGTCATCGTGCCATACTCTTCCAGCGCGGTCAGCAAGCCCATGACCTGGCCGGGAACCGCCGCGTTCTTGGCGGTGTTGCGGTCCGTCTCAGGGTTGTACCAGCCGGGCTCCACGGCGACGGGGACCGTCTCCATGTACTCGAGGACCACATAATCCTGCAGTTCCTCCAGCCAGATGGTCATCATGCCGCATCCGCCGATGCCGCTGAGGTTGGGCTCGCAGACGCCCATGGCGAAGGCCGTGGCAACCGCAGCGTCGACGGCGTTGCCGCCCGCCTCCAGGATTTCCAGGCCTGCCTGCGCAGCATAGAGGCTGCCGCAGGCGACGCCGCCGTGGGTCCCTACCGCACCGTTGCCGTAGATGTCGCCTTCCATGGTCTCCACCACTGCAGCCGTTTCCGTTTCCGCAAACGCGCAGGCGACGGAGAGCACCATGAGCAGCGCCAACAACAGGGATAGAATCTTTTTCATAGGTACTCCTCCTTCCAATTTTTATGGATCTCTCCTATAAAAACCAATGTATACCACATTGGTTTCCTTAGCTTGCCTTGTGAGCAGGAAGGCACGCCATTAATTTAAACGCCAAACATTTGTTTAAATAGTAGCAAGCCTTTACAATACTGTCAATTTTTCCTCATATTTATCTGTTTTTATTATATGTGTTTTCCCTTTCATGGCGTGGCAGGCCGGCCCAGCGCGTGTTTTTACTTTAAGCATACAAAAACGCCCGGAGAAACATCCGTCCGTTTCTGCCGGGCGCCTTTGGGCCGCAAGGAGGTCATTGCTGCACCGTTTCAATACCGCAAAATGCGACGCGCTTGGCTTCCTCGCCGTCAAGCCATTCTCGCTGGAGTAACGCCGAAGCAAGCGCACAAAGCGCCTGCCGCTTTTGCACAAGCAGTGCACACGTCGCTGCGTAGACAGTTTTAATCTTTTCCTGCACGAGCGCGCCACCGTCGCAAGCGCCAAAGGACGAGAGCACACGGCGCACGGCCAGCCCTGCCTGCGCGTCCATCCCCCATTCCAGGCACATGCGCGCGGCCAGCTCCGTCGCCATGGCGAGGTCGTTCGCCGCGCCGCTGGTGACGGCATCTGCGCCAAACGCCGTCTCCTCCGCCGCGCGTCCCGCCAGCATCACCCCTAGGCGTGCCTGCGCCTGCGCCGCCGTCATCATCATCCGCTCCGGCGGCACGGCCATGCTGTAACCGGCCGCACCACGCGTCGACGGCACAATCGACACACGCGAAAGCCGGCTCTCCGGCTCCAACAGCAGCGTCGCCAGCGCATGCCCCGCCTCATGGTAAGCGGTCATCTCGCGCTCATGCGCGCCAAAGGTGCAATCCGACCGTTCCGCGCCCACCAACAGCTCCCGAAACGCGCCGTCCACGTCTTGCGCCGTGATCGGCCCGCTGTCGCGCCGCGCCGCGCGCAGCGCCGCCTCGTTGAGCATGGTTTCCAACTTTGCGCCGCTAAAGCCCACCGTATCCTCCGCCAGGCGCTCCAGGTTGACTTCCGGCGCAAGCGGCTTGCCGACAGCGTGCGTGCGCAAAATGCGCAGCCGCCCGTTTTTGTCCGGCATGCCAATTTCCAGCTGCCGGTCAAACCGCCCGGGACGCGTCAGTGCCGTGTCGAGCTTGTCCGGCCTGTTTGTTGCAGCAAGTACGGCAATTCCCTCATCCCCCCGAAACCCGCTCAACTCGGTCAAAAGCGCGTTCAGCGTTTGCTCCCGCTCGTCGTTGCCGCCTTCCCGCCGTCCTCCTAGCGCATCAATTTCATCGATGAACACAACGGCACGTCCAGCCTTGCGCGCTTTTTTAAACAAATCGCGCACGCGCGCTGCGCCGACGCCGACATACATCTGCACAAAATCCGAACCGCAAGCGCTGTAGAAGGGTACCCCCGCCTCCCCGGCGAGCGCGCGGGCAAGCAGCGTTTTGCCCGTGCCTGGCGGGCCGTAGAGCAGCACGCCGCGCGGGGGCCGGGCGCCATAACGCGCATATTTTTGTGGTTGGCGCAGCACGTCCGCCAATGCACGCAAGCTTTCCACTGCCTCGTCCTGTGCAGCGACGTCTGAAAAATGCTGTGTAGGAATATATGCGCGCGCGTCTTTTACACCGCCGTGTACTTTTTCTGCGGACTTTCGGAAAAATTTGTCAAATGCGGCCATTATTTCCACCCCAATGATCCATGACACTTTCATGC
>DVLH01000185.1 GCA_018715585.1 Candidatus Aphodomonas merdavium | reverse complement strand
AATTTTCCAGGAGGGAATCTTAATAATTTTTCGCCAACTCGTAAAAGTACGCCTGCGGATGGGAGCAGACGGGGCAGGTTTCCGGCGCGCTCGGGCCAAAGTGGATGTGGCCGCAGTTGGTGCAGATCCAGGCGTTGACGCCGGCGCGGGTGAACACTTCGCCGTTTTCGATGCGGTCGTTGAGCAGCAGGTAGCGCTCCTCGTGCGTTTTTTCAATGGCAGCAACGCCGCGCATCATGCGTGCAATCTCCGTAAACCCTTCGGCGTCGGCTTCATCGGCCATGTGCTTGTACATATCGGTCCATTCGCCGTGCTCGCCGTTGGCGGCGTCCTGGAGGTTTTCGGCGGTGGAGCCGATGCCGTGCATGAGCTTGAACCACAGCTTGGCGTGTTCTTTTTCGTTGGCGGCGGTTTCGGCAAAAATCTCGGAAATCTGGTTGTAGCCTTCTTTTTTGGCTTTGGAGGCGTAGTAAAGATATTTGGTGTGCGCCTGGGATTCGCCGGCAAAAGCTTCGGCAAGATTGGCAAGCGTCTTTGTTCCTTTGAGATCTTTCATTGTTCTTCTTCCTCCTTCAATCGTTGACTGCTATATTTGTATTATACCACATCTTTGTGAAAATGAAACCCGTTTACGCAAAACCGCAGAGCCTGCCAACGTTATAGACGGCGCATGCGGCCAGATAGGCGATTGCCGCCTGGGCTGCCGCCAGCGTCAGGGCGGCGCGCACGCCGCCAAGTTCCCGCCTGGCCGTTGCCAGCGAGGCGGCACAGGGCGTGTAAAGCAAAACGAACGTTAAAAACGAACAGGCGCTTAGCGGTGTGAACATATGGCGCAGTGCTGCGCGCAGTGCAAACGCACCCGGCGCGTTCAGCAGCACGCCGAGCGTGGAAAGGATGCCTTCTTTTGCGGCAAGGCCCGTCAGCAGTGCGGCGACGGCTCGCCAGTCGGCAAAGCCTACGGGCAAGAACGCAGGCGTCAGCGCGCTTGCGGCACGCTCAAGCGCGCTGACGCCGCCGATGTTGATGCTGCCAAGCAGCCATACAACGATGCTGGCGGGCAGAAGCGTCGTGAGCGCGCAGCGCAAAAATGCGCGCGTGCGCAACAGCATCAGCGCAAGGGCGGCGCGCGGCGAGGGCATACGGTAGCTGGGAAGCTCCAGGCGCAGGGGTGAAGGGGGAGCGGGCGGGCCGAGGCGGCGCAGCACGAATGCCGCCGGCAACATGAGCAGGACGCCCAGCGAATAGAGCGCAGCCACGCAGAGGATTTCATGCCCAGGAAAAAACGCCGAGGCGAAAAGCGCGTAAACAGGGAGCTTTGCACTACAGGAACAAAACGGCAGCAGCATCGCTGTAAAACGCCGCTCGCGCGTTTGCGGCAGCGTCCGCACCGCCAGCAGCGCCGGCACCGTGCAGCCAAAGCCGAGCAATAGCGGCGCGAATGCACGCCCACTTACGCCAAGGCGGCGCAGCACGCGGTCGGCGCAGCAGGCCATGCGCGCCATATAGCCGCTGTCTTCCACGAGGGAAAGGAGAAAAAATAGCGTCAGCACGGTGGGGAGAAACCCCAGCACGGCGCCTAGCCCATTGAATACGCCTTGCGAGAGCAGGCCGCGCAGCCATGACGGCGCAGCCGCCAGCACGAGCAGGCGGTCCAGTGCGGAAAACGCGGCGCTGACGGCGGCGCCAAATACGGCGCCCAGCCCTCCGCCCACCGGGCCGAAGGTTAAATAGAGAATCAGCGCCATTACGCCTAAAAAGATGGGAAAGGCAAAAACGGGATGAAGCAGCCACCGGTCCGCGCGCCGCGAGCGCACGCGGGCTGCGGGTTCGGATGCGCTGCGCACGGCCTGCGCGCAGATTTGATCGGCGCGGGCATAGCGTTCCGCGGCACTGCGCGCCGGCTGCGCGGCCGTTGCGGTGGGAGGCGGCAGCAGCTTGGCTAGCGCATCGGGGCATGCGTCGGCGCGCACAACGGGCACGCCGAGCGCACGGGAGAGCGCAGGAACATCGACGGCTCCGCCGCCGCTGGCCAGTTCGTCCAGCATTGTCAGCGCGACAATGACGGGCAGGCCCGTCTCGAGCAGCTCGAGCGTCAGGAACAGCCCGCGGGGCATCGTCGTGGCGTCCAGAACGTTGAGCACGGCGTCGGGCGGTTGGTCGCGGAGCGCCTCGCGTGCCAGCGTTTCTTCTCCTTCTGCCAAGGCGAGCGAGTAGACGCCCGGCAAGTCCGTCAACAGGACGGAAGCATCGGTGCGCAGCGTGCCCTGCACGCGTTCCACCGTCACGCCCGGAAAATTGCCCACCCGCTTTTGCAGGCCCGTCAGCCGGTTAAAGAGCGTTGTTTTACCGCTGTTTGGGTTTCCGACAAGCGCAAGATTCATTCCGCCTCCACTTCCACGCGCTTTGCTTCCTCAAGGCGCAGCGCGAGCGTATAGCCGCGCAGCGAGAACACGGCCGGGTCGCCGCCGGGCGCCGGGCGTTCTGCTTGCACCCGCGTTCCGGGCACAAATCCGAGCGCGGCAAGGCGTGCGCAGGATTCCCGCCCGCCGCGAACCGCCTTGATGCGCCCCTGCCTGCCCGGCACTAGATCGCTAAGAAGCACGGTTTTTCCTCAAGCGTAGCCAGTTTGAACGCGCCGGTGGCGTCCTGGCGCGCCGTGTAGACAAGCCTGCGCACGCGCGCTATGTTATCGTTGACGGTCCGCAGCGCGCCGAGCGCTGTTTCGCCAGAACCGTCCGGCGCCAGGGAGACCACGGCGTCATACGCGCCTGCGGCGGCGGCGAGGCGGGGCGCGCCGGCCGGCTGCCATAGATAGCTTGCCGCTTCTTCGGCGGAGCCATTGAGCAGCGCTTCCAAGAAAGCGCGCGCCGTCTCCTCGGGCGTGCGCGGCTGGCGGGGCGCGCCGTTTTCCCATGCGGCTTCGCGTGAAACCCGCCGGTAAACGCCTTGCGCCGTAGGCGCATAGGCGCATAAATACGCATGGCCGGCAAAATCGCCCACGCTTTCCAAACAACGCAGCGCGCCGCCGGCATCCACCTCGGCCGTCAACCCGCAGCCGCAGGCGAGCAGCTCCGGCGCGCCCTGCGCCCGCAGCACGGCGGCGTAGCGGCCGTCGCGGCAGCTTCCCGTGACGGCGCACAGCCCGGGGATGGCCAGCGGGCGCAGCTGTGCATCGCCCGGGGAGGCCACCGGCAAAAAAACGGCCTCCTGCGCGTCGCGCCCAAAGGACGCCACGCCTTCCTCGGCAACGAACAAATACTCGCCCATGTCCGACGGCAACCTGGCAAGCAGCTGCGGCGGCGCGCTTGCCGTTTGCAGCGTTTCATCTCCGCGCAGTTCCAGCTCGATGCGGCCATCCGGCCACTGCACGGCGAAAGCTTGCCCCGTGACACCGCCGGCAAGCTGCCCGTCCGCAATTTCAAGCCGCAAAACGGCCTGCGTGCCGCTGGGTGAAAATGGGCGCACTTCCAGATACTGTATGCCCTGCCCGCGCAGGGGGAGCGCCACCGCGCCCGTTTCCCCGCAAAACATTCCATTTAAATAAACAACGCCCGGCGTTCCGGTCACGTTCAGCATCGGCAGCATGGCGTTCGTCCCCTCCTTTTTCCTCAACCTATGCGCGGGAACGCGGCGTTATTT
>DVLH01000184.1 GCA_018715585.1 Candidatus Aphodomonas merdavium | reverse complement strand
CTATGAGCCTTTTCTTTCCGCCCCCATTCCGGACTTTGGCAAAGCGAAAGGATACGTCATCCCCTATGGCGACTGTCCGCTGGACGGCATGAAGGTCGGGGAAGCCGTCTATATGGACATCCTTAACCGCTCGCAGCGCTATGTGCACATCATGACGCCCTATTTGATCCTCGATGGAGAAATGGAGACGGCCCTGCGCTTTGCCGCGCAGCGCGGCGTGGACGTCACGCTCATCCTGCCGGGCATTCCCGATAAGCAAATGCCCTATGCGCTTGCCAAAACGCACTATCCCTCGCTGTTGGAGGCGGGCGTATCCATCTATGAATATACGCCGGGGTTTGTCCATGCAAAAGTATTTGTCAGCGACGATGCGAAGGCCGTCGTGGGCACCATCAACCTCGATTACCGCAGCCTATACCATCACTTTGAATGCGCCGCCTATTTGGACGGCACTGCCTGTATCGGCGACATTGAAACCGATTTTCAGGAGACACTAAAATACTGCGCCCGTGTGACGAAAGAATCACTGCGCGCAGGGAAACCTTTTCAAAAGCTTGCGGGCGTCGTGCTCAAAAGCATTGCCCCGCTGCTATAAATTCATCGCATGAAAGGAGCAATTCAAATGAAAAAATCGCTCGTTTTCCTTTGCCTTTTCCTTTCGCTTGCGCTGCTCTGGGGCTGCGCCGCGGCAGAAAAAACAACAATCAACATCGCCATGCTCAAGGGGCCCACAGGCATGGGCGCCTCAAAACTTATGGCTGACAATGAAGCAGGCGAAACAAAAAACGATTATGTCTTTACCCTCGCCGGCGCGGCTGACGTCATCACAGGCCAGCTGATCTCCGGTGAACTGGACATCGCTGCGCTGCCCACCAATACCATCGCAACACTCTATCAAAAGACCGAGGGCGAAATCCAGGCGCTGTGCGTCAACACGCTCGGCGTGCTCTACGTGCTTGAGCGCGGCGAATCAATCGCTTCCATTGACGATCTTGCCGGAAAAACCATCCTCAGCGCCGGACAGGGAACCACCGCCGAAGCCGTGCTTGAATACCTGCTAAATGCAGCAGGCGTCACGGCCGAGGTGGAATACGCTTCCGAACATGCCGAGGTCGTCGCCAAGGCTACGGCGGACGCTTCCGCGTATGACGTGGTGCTCCTGCCCGAACCGTTTGTGACCATGCTGCAAAAGCAGGCGCCGGATTTCCGCGTAGCGCTGGACCTCACGGCCGAATGGGAAAGCGCCGGCGCCGGCATGTTGCCCATGGGCGGTATCGCCGTACGGCGCTCCTTCGCTGAAGAAAACCCGCAGGCTGTAGCAGACTTCCTGGCGGAATATGCTGCGAGCGTCAACTATGTCAACGACGATCCCACCAAGGCCGCCCAGCTGATCGAACGCTACGACATCATGCAGGCTGACGTAGCCGAATCGGCTATCCCCCGGGCCAACATGGTCTGCTTAAGCGGGGATCAGATGAGCGTTGTACTCCAAAGCTTCTATAACGTCCTGGCGGATTTTGATGCAAAGCTCATCGGCGGCGCGCTGCCGGATGCTGCCATTTACTACGGCGCAAGCGGTGATGCGTCCACCATCGGCATCATCGGCGGCGCGGACGGCCCCACGGCCATCTATGTCACCGACTGACGCCCATGCCTTCCTCTACTCCTGCAAAGCGCAATACTCTTCGCAAGGTGGCCGTAGCGCTGCTGTGGCTGGCCCTTTGGGCCGGCGCGGCAGCGCTTGTCGGCCGCGATTTACTGCTGCCCGGCCCTGTCACCACGGCAAAAACGCTCGTGAGGCTGATGGGGGACGCGGCTTTCTGGCGGGGCTGCGCCGCCACACTTTTGCGCATTGTAACAGGCTTTTTGCTGGGGCTATTATGCGGCGGCCTGCTCGGCGCACTTTGCTGGCGTTTTAGCTTTTGCAACGCTTTTTTCTCCCCTTTTCTCTCCATCATCAAAGCAACACCCGTAGCTTCCTTTATCCTGCTCGCCTTTGTGTGGATTCGTGTCAATCATGTGCCCGCCCTTATCGCGTCAATCATCGTCGTTCCCATTGCGTTTACAAACATATCCGGCGGTCTGGCGGCGATGGACGATAAGCTGCGCGAGATGGCGTATGCGTTTGGCATGCGTCCCGTTGCACAGTTGCGCTATCTGTATTTTCCTTCGCTGCGCCCCTACCTGCGCGCCGCCGTTGCAGCAGGCATGGGCATGGCCTGGAAATCCGGCGTAGCGGCAGAGGTGCTCTGCACACCGAAATATGCACTTGGGTCCACGATGTACCGGGCAAAAATCTATCTGGAGACTCCGGAACTTCTGGCCGCAACCGCTGTGGTGGTCGTGCTCTCCTTCCTGCTGGAGAAGGCGGCCCTACGGCTGATGGGCGCAAAAGGGGGCGAAAAAGACGATGCCTGAACTGTATCAAGCACAAAAGCGCTTCGGCAGCAAACTTGTCGCCGACGGCATTTCCCTTCGCGCACCCAAGGACCGCGTCCTCTGCCTTTGCGGCCCCTCCGGCTGCGGAAAAACAACGCTGCTGCGCTTGCTTTCCGGCTTGTTGCCGCTGGATTCCGGCAGACGAACGCTTGAAGATGGCTTGCGCTGTTCGTTTTTGTTTCAAGAGGACCGGCTTTTGCCCTGGGCCAGCGCGCTGAAAAACCTCACTGCCGTGGGCATTTCGCAGGCGGCGGCGCTCAAAGCGCTGGAACGCGTCGGCCTTGCCGGGGAAGAAGACACATTCCCCGCCTCCCTCAGCGGCGGCATGCGCAGGCGGCTTGCCATTGCCCGTGCGGCCGCGTTTGAAGCCGATTATTTCTTTCTCGACGAGCCTTTGCGCGGGTTAGACGCCGCCACGGCGGATACGGTCCTTTCGCTGCTCAAAGATGCGCTGCGCGGCCATGGCGGCCTACTCGTCACGCACAACCCGCAGGAAGCCGCCCGTCTCGCGGACGAAGTGCTGCTTCTCAGCGGTCCGCCCATCCGCCTGCTTGAACGCCGGGCAATCTCCTCTTTTGCCTCCGCCTCCGCATTGCAGGACTTCTTTTCCGCCTTTGCCCAACAAGACCGCAATGCCACGGTGCACGCTTTGCCCAGCGAATCATAGCCTTGGAAGCTTTTCCGCGCTTTCCCGGCCGTGCAAAGCCACCAAAAAAACGTTTAGGGCCGAA
>DVLH01000183.1 GCA_018715585.1 Candidatus Aphodomonas merdavium | reverse complement strand
TCTTAATATTCTGGCTTGACAAGGAAATAAATTTGTAATATATTGACGGTAGGCTTACAAAAGGAGGTTCGATATGCTTCGCAAAAGTATCTCGGCGTTGTTGTTACTCTCCATGGTATTCGGTTTTGCCGCGACGGCGGCGGCGTCATGGACGGGTTACGTCACGTCGACTGGCCTCTACATAAGAGAAGAGCCTTCCACCTCTGCCAAGGCTTTGAAATGTCCCAAATACGGCAGCGCACTTACCATTCTCGACGAAGAAGACGGCTGGTATTACGTCAAATACGGCGTGGTATATGGCTACGTTTCAAAAAAGTACGTCTCTTCCAAGAACCCCGTTTCCTCCGGAAGCAGTTCCGGCTCCAGCTCAAGCTCCAGCTCGAGCTCTAGTTCTTCCTCTTCCTCGATTTCGGAAACGACCATCGCCCAGCTGGGCACGCCCCCCGCTCCTACGCGGGAAGGCGACCGTGGTGACGATGTGGTCAAGCTGCAAAAAGCGCTGACCATTCTCGGTTACCTCTCCGACAAATGCGACGGCATTTTCGGAGCCAAGACGGAAGCGGCCGTGAAGAGCTTTCAAAAGGCACGAGGGTTGACGGTGGACGGCATCGCCGGCAATGGCACCATCCGCTGTATTTTCGGCTCCACGGCTGCGGACAGCAGTTCTTCGTCTTCTTCCTCGTCTTCTTCCGGGAAGGTTCATGAGCTGCAGTGGTTCTACGACGGCTATAATCTCATGAACAGCTGCTCCTCGATGTCCATCCTCGACTGCAAATCCGGCATCCGCTGGACGGCCAAATACATCAACGGCTCCTACCATGCGGACGTCATTCCCGCCTCCGCCGCCGACGCGGCCAAGATTTCCGGCATTATCGGTTCCTATGTGCGCCGGCCGGTCATCGTCACCGTCAACGGCACGATGTACGCGGGCTCGATGTACGCCGTTTCGCACGGCGAGACGGACTATTGCGACTACTTCGACGGCGTCATGTGCATCCACTTCACCGGCAGCAAGACGCACGGTTCCGACAATGTGGATCCCGACCATCAAGCCGCTATCCAAACGGCGCTGCACTATTACGACTGACCCGCGCTTAAAGGCGCAAGCAAAGGTACTTTCCGGCGGCCCGCAAGCGCGGGCCGCTTTGTTTTACCCGCCGGACCCGCATGCAGAAAAGGGCCACCCTGCCGGCCGCTTGCCCCCCTTCGCTGAACCTAACAAAACCGCCGGGCCGAAGCGCGGAACCCCCGCGCAGCAGCCCGGCATTTCAAAGGATGGAGCCGTTGATAATATGCGCGGGACGGTTACTCGTCGTCACCGTTAGCGCCATCTTCTTCCTCCGCTTCGTCGTCCTCCTTGGTCTCCGGCTCTGCAAGGGCCACGCTGACCACCCGCGCGCCTTCGGCAATGCGCATCAGCCGCACGCCCTGCGTGTTGCGGCCTACCATGCGCACCTCGTCCACGCTCATGCGGATGATCGTGCCGTCGTCGGTGATGAGCATCAGGTCCAGATCCGCCGGGGCCAGCAGCTGCGCGGCGAGCGGTCCCGTCTTTTCCGTCAGCTTCATGGCCAGGATGCCCTTGCCGGCGCGGCTCTGCAGGCGGTATTCCTCCAGCGCCGTGCGCTTGCCGTAGCCGTTGGCGGTGATGGCGAGCACCATTGCGCCCTCCCAGACGATGGCCGCGTCGATGACGCAATCCTCCGGCGAGAGGTCGATGGACTTGACGCCCATGCTGGCGCGGCCCATCAGGCGGATATCCGTCTCGGGGAAGCGGATGGCCATGCCGTTGCGCGTGCCGATGAGGATTTCATCGTGGCCGTTCGTCAGCCGCACGGCGATCAGCTCGTCCTCCTCGCGCAGGATGATGGCGATCAGCCCGGCCTTGCGCAGGTTTTTAAACTCCTCCAGCGCCGTCTTTTTGATCAGGCCGTTGCGGGTGACCATGACGAGGTTGCGCTCCTGCGAATCGTCGGGGATGGGGATCATCGCCGTCACCTTCTCGCCGCCGTCCAGCTGCAAGAGGTTGACGATGGCCGTGCCGCGCGCGGCGCGCCCCGCCTCCGGGATCTCGTAGCATTTGAGCATGTAGCAGCGGCCCCGGCTGGTAAAGAACATGATATCGTCGTGCGAGCTGACGACGAACATCTGCTCCACGTAGTCCTCCTCGCGCGTGGCGTGGGCGCTGACGCCGCGCCCGCCGCGGTTCTGCGCGCGGTAGACGCTCTTGTCGCAGCGCTTGACGTAGCCAAAGTGCGTGAGCGTGACCACCATATCCTTTTCCTCGATCAGGTCCTCGGGGTCAATCTCGCCGTCCATGGCCGTCAGCTCCGTGCGCCGCGCGTCGGCGTAGCGCTGGCGGATTTCGGAAATCTCCGTCTTGATGATGCCCAGCACCATCTGCTCGTTGGCGAGCACTTCGCTTAAATAGGCAATCGTCTCGCGCTGCTGGCCCAGCTCCTCTTCCAGGCGCTCGCGCTCCAAGCCCGTCAGGCGGGAGAGGCGCATATCGAGGATGGCCTGCGCCTGCTTTTCCGTCAGGCCAAAGCGCTCCATCAGCTGCGGCCGGGCCTCGTTGGCGCTCTTGCTCGCGCGGATGATGCGCACCACCTCGTCGATGTTGTCCTGCGCGATGAGCAGGCCTTCCAAGATGTGTGCGCGCGCCTTGGCGCGCTCCAGGTCGTACTCGCTCCTGCGGCGGATGACGTCCTCCTGGTGCTTGACGTAGCAGGAGAGCGCCTCTTTGAGCGTGAGCGTTTTGGGCTTGCCGTCTACCAGCGCCAGCATGATGGCGCCGAACGTGTCCTGCAGCTGCGTATGCTTGTAGAGGTAGTTGAGCACGACGGCCGCGTTCACGTCCCGTTTAAGCTCGATGACGATGCGCATGCCGTGGCGGTCGCTCTCGTCGCGGATGTCGGAAATGCCATCGCAGCGCTTGTCATGCACAAGCTCGGCGATTTTTTCGATCAGCCGCGCTTTGTTGACCATATACGGAAGCTCGGTGACGATGATGCGGCTGCGGTTGGCCGCCATCGGCTCGATCTCGGTCTTTGCGCGCACGATGATGCGGCCGCGGCCCGTCGTATAGGCGTCGTAAATGCCGCTCTTGCCCAGCACGATGCCGCCCGTGGGGAAGTCTGGCCCTTTGATGAACTGCATCAGCTCGGGCACGGTGCAATCCGGGTGGTCGATCAGGTAGATTACGCCGTCGATCACCTCGCCCAGGTTATGCGGAGGGATGTTCGTGGCCATGCCCACGGCGATGCCGTTGGAGCCGTTGACGAGCAGGTTGGGAAAACGCGCCGGCAGCACGGCCGGCTGCATCAGCGTGTTGTCAAAGTTGGGATAGAAGTCCACCGTCTCCTTGTCCAAATCGCGCACGAGTTCCAGCGCAATTTTGGAAAGGCGCGCCTCCGTATAGCGCATCGCCGCCGCGCCGTCGCCGTCGACGGAGCCGAAGTTGCCCTGGCCGTCCACCAACAGCGCGCGCATGGAAAAATCCTGCGCCAGGCGCACCATCGCGTTGTAGACGGACGAATCGCCGTGCGGATGGTATTTGCCCAGCACCTCGCCCACAATACGGGCGCTTTTGCGGAACGGCTTGTCCGGCGTCATGCCCAGCTCGTTCATCGCGTAAAGAATACGGCGGTGCACGGGTTTCAAACCGTCGCGCGCATCCGGCAGCGCGCGGTTGATAATGACCGCCATCGCATAGGAAATGAAACTCTTTTTCATTTCCTGTTCCATGTCTATGTTGATAAGCCGCTCAGTACCGTCCATGCATGCGTCCCCTTCTCGCTTATACGTCCAAATCGACAACCATTGTGGAGTTCTCGGTGATAAACTCGCGGCGCGGTTCCACGTCGCCGCCCATCAGCAGCGAGAGCGTCTCGTCCGCCGTGATGGCGTCGGCGATGGAGACGCGCAGCATCGTGCGGCTGGCCGGGTCCATCGTCGTCTGCCAGAGCTGCTCGGCGCTCATTTCGCCAAGGCCTTTGTAGCGCTGGACTTCCGGCTTGGGTTCGCGGCCGATTTCATCCAGCACGCGCTCCAGCTCGGTGTCGTCGTAGACGTATTTTTCAAACTTGCCGCGCGTTACTTTATAAAGCGGCGGCTGCGCCGCGTAGACGTATCCCTGCTCGATCAGCGGCCGCATATAGCGGAAGAAGAACGTCAAAAGCAAAATGCGGATATGGCTGCCGTCCACGTCGGCATCCGTCATACAGACGATGCGGTGATAGCGCAGCTTTTCCAGGTTGAAATCCTCGCCCACGCCGCAGCCAAACGCCGTAATCATGGATTTGATCTCGTCGTTGGCCAGCACGTGGTCCAGCCGCGCCTTTTCCACGTTGAGGATCTTGCCGCGCAGGGGCAAAATGGCCTGGAAATGGCGGTCGCGGCCACTCTTGGCCGATCCGCCGGCGCTGTCGCCCTCCACGAGGAAAATTTCGCATTTGGATGGGTCGCGCTCCGTGCAATCGGCCAGCTTGCCGGGCAGGCTCGCGCTCTCCAGCACGGATTTGCGGCGCGTCAGCTCGCGCGCCTTGCGCGCCGCCTCGCGCGCCCGCGCAGCGCTCATGCAGCGGTCCAGGATTGCCCGGGCGATGGACGGGTTTTCTTCCAGAAAAACGGAAAGCCGCTCGGCCACAAGGCCGTCCACCATGCCGCGCACCTCGCTGTTGCCCAGCTTCATTTTCGTCTGGCCCTCAAACTGCGGCTCGACGAGCTTGACGGAAACGATTGCCGCCAGCCCTTCGCGGATGTCCTCGCCCTCGAGCTTGTCATCGCCCTTGAGGATGTTAAAGCGCTTGCCGTAATCGTTGATGACGCGGGTGAGCGCCGTGCGGAAGCCCACCAGGTGCGTGCCGCCCTCGGTGGTGTGGATGTTGTTGCAGAAGGAAAAGACGTTTTCCTGGTAGCTATCGTTATGCTGGAGGGCAACCTCAATCGACGTATCGCCGCGCTTCCCCTCGATGTAGATCGGCTCGGGATAGAGCGGCTCTTTGTTTTTGTTGAGGTATTTGACGAACTCGCTGATGCCGCCTTCGTAGTAGAATGTGCGGTCATGCCCGCCGCGCTCGTCAATGAAGCGGATGCGGATGCCCTTGTTCAAAAACGCCATCTCACGCAGGCGCTGCTTGAGCACCTCGTATTCGAATGCGCCCGTCTCAAAGATGCCGTCCGGGTTTTGCGGGCTTTTGACATCCGGCAGGAAGCGGATGTATGTGCCGGTCTTGTCCGTCTGGCCCACAATGCGCAGATCATAGTCGATCTTGCCGCGGTGGTATTCCTGCTCGTATATGTTGCCGTTTTGATAGACGGTGACCTTCAGCCAGCTGGAGAGCGCGTTGACGACCGATGCGCCGACGCCGTGCAGCCCGCCGGAGACCTTGTACCCTTCTCCGCCAAATTTCCCGCCCGCGTGCAGCACGGTCAGGCAGACCTCCACGGCCGGGCGGTGCAGCTTGGGATGGATGCCCACCGGGAAGCCGCGCCCGTTGTCCAGCACGCTGGCCGAGCCGTCCGCATGGAGCGTGACGGTAATCTCGGTGCAGTAGCCTGCCAGCGCCTCGTCGATGGCGTTA
>DVLH01000182.1 GCA_018715585.1 Candidatus Aphodomonas merdavium | reverse complement strand
CCAGTCGATTGCGGCCTGCAGCGACGCCGCGCTGTTGGCGACGCCGTCGAGACGGCTGATGGTATAGCCGCGCGTGTCGAGCGAGAGGATTGTTTCCATCATTTGGATGTTGTTATGAGCGATGGGCGTCGTTTCGTCCTCGCTGAGAAATTGGTCGCAACCCACCAGCAATGCGCGGCAGGTGACGACGCCGTCACCCGCCTCTTCCTGGGAAAGGGCGGCGCAAGGCAATAAAAGGCTTATGACAGTTAACAGCGCCAAAAGCCGGATGAACGCATATTTCCTCTTCATGTCGCCTATTATAACCGATATGCGCCCGTTTTGCTAGCGAAAAAGCGCGCCACCGGCAAGCCGGCGATTTTTCTTTGGAGCATTTGCTTTTCACGTATGTCTATCGGCAGGTTTTTACGCTGTGCTAATTTTTGAAATTTTTGCCATTCTGCTTTTCTATGTGCGGCCACCGCCGTGCTCGCGGGATGGATAGCGGCCTTGCGTGCGGCGAAAATACCGTTTTTTCTCCGTGCAGGCGTGTCCCACGCCGGATGGAAACCGCGTAGGCAACGTCCCGATAGGCCGTGCTGGGAGGATTGCTGCGTTGGGCGGGCTTGCGCTGCGCACGCAGGGCACGAGAAATGGACGGCAACATGCCGCCGCCGGACCTTTGAAAAAGGGCAAATATGTTTTTTGCGTTTATTTCCCGCTTCCCCGCCGGCGGTGGGCAGTCTGGACGGAAAAGAGAAAGCGCGGCGAAAGAGGGCCGCGCAAAGGATGGTAGAACTTATTCGCCATGTGCTTTAAGGCGCCAGCAGCGTGCGCTCGGAGGCGCTAAAGGTATAGATGGTTTCAAAATCCTCGCCGAAACATACGTCAATTTCGCCGGCGGTTTTGTCAAACACAACGCTGTAAACGGTTTCCAGGCCAGCGTTTTCCTTCCCTTCATAGCGGCTAGAGCGTGCGCTGCGCAATACGTCCATCGCCGATGCCCTGTCGAGCGGCTGGGCCAGCCCTTCTTGTAGCCGCTGATAGCGAACGGCGCCGGTGCGCGCTTCTTCCGCGGGGAGGAGCGCTTCGTCGAGGAAATAGTTGGTGACGGCTTCAACGCCGTGCGTGAGGTATAGTTCGCCATCACAGTACTGCGCAAGCAGCGTCTGGCCGGAAGCGTCGGTGACGTAAATTTGGAAATCGCCATCGGCATACCAGGGAACGATGCCATAGCGTTCCAGCAGCGCAGCGGCGTCGTCCACTGTGGCTGCCTTGTCAAGCAGCACGCGCGCCATTACCGTGGGCGGCAACGCCGTCTCACCTCCGCGCAGGCTGCTTTCGCCATAGACGCGCAACAGGCTCACGGTCAGCCCTTTTTCGTTCATGCCATCCTGCGGGAAATAGGGTGCGAGCAGCACCTGCATCTTTTGCAGGAAGCCGCTGCCGGAAAAGCCGAGCGCGCTCAAATCCACAAACGAAACGCTGGCATAATCGTGCTTGGGATGGGTCCAGATGATGCCGACGTCGGTCAAAAACGTGTCCGTGTTCTTGGCGGCCAGGGCGTTTCCGTTGCCCGCCGTGGCAGAAAAGGCTGAACCGGCTATGCTGTATGCGTCCGGCGAGACCTGCATGGAAAAGAGGAGTTCCTTGCTCAGGAAGTTATGAAACGCTTCCTGCGTGTCGATACCGGCGTCAAGGTAGTCGTCCAGATAGTAATCGTTTTTATAGTCCACCGTGTAAAGGTTCGTGCCGATGCTCGCCGTCTGGTCGGTGGCGCCTAGCAAGCCCGAGAGCGGGTTTGTTTCAACGCCAAGCATGCTGGTCAACTCGTTTTGTATTTGGGCCTGCGTCTTTACGCTGGTAATCGTTCCAACCTTGGCGGAAAAAAACAGAAAATAGGCAGCGAAAAGTGCTGCTGTGCCCAGCAGCACAGCGGCCACCACGATCGCACCGAGAACCTTGAGCGTTTTGGACATAGTGTAGTTTCCTTTCTGCTTGGGCAAATCATATCAGGACGCGCTGGTTTCCTTTGCTTTGGCAAAGATCATCCGTCCTGCGCTTGTTTGCAGGACGCTTGTAACGGTTACGTCAACCGTTGTGCCAACATGTTCGCGCCCGTTTTCCACAACGATCATCGTGCCATCGTCTAGATAGGCGATGCCCTGGCCTGGCTCTTTACCCTCGCGCATTACCTGCACGCGCATGGTTTCGCCCGGCAACAGCGGAGGGCGCAGCGCTTGGGAAAGATCATTAAGGCTGAGCACGCGCACGCCTGCCACCCCAGCCACCTTGGCCAGGTTAAAATCGCTCGTCATCACGGCACCGCCGGACGCTTTTGCTAGCTTGAGCAGTTTGACGTCAACTTCGGTAGCGTCTTCGGGGTTTTCTTCTGAGACGAGCAGCGAGACATCGGGAAGCTTTTGCAGCCGTTCCAGCACATCGAGGCCCCGCCGCCCGCGCGCGCGCCGCAGAGGTTCGGCAGAATCGGCGATGTGGCGCAGTTCATCGAGAATGAACTGCGGCGCAACCAGCGGCCCTGGCACAAAGCCAAGACGGCAGACGTCATAGACCCGCCCGTCGATGAGCGCGCTGGAATCGAGATAGACGGGCGCAAGGACGCCGCTTGCAGTGGGGGCACGCTTGAGGGAGCGCGTTTGCGAGGAAAAAGGAAGCTCGCGCCAGCGCTTGTAGAACGTGGAAGCCCCCAGATAGCCGAGCACAAAATAGACAATGCTAGAAAGGCCTGCCCAGAGCAGGTCCGGCATGCCCACGCGGAAAAGCTGCGTGATCAGCGACGCTACCACCAGCCCCAGCACAAGCCCCATTGCCGCGGAAATCAGCTGCATCAGCGGCCTATCGGAGAAAGATTGCTCCGTTTCCCCCGCAAAGCGGCGCGTCCAATCGGCTAGCTTTGGCGCAAGAAACCAAAGCAGTGCACCAAAGAGGAACACGCATACAACGATGATGAGCAAGGAAAGAAAAAGGGATGGCTTTGGCACTTTGGGCAAGGTGTTCCAGAATTTCAGGATCAGCACCGCTGCGCCGCCACCCAGCACCGCCCCGAAAAGCGCAAACAGCGGACGGATGATCGATTGCATGTTCAAACGCTTTTTAATGGAAAATCCCTCCCAGCCTGTTGAGAAAGATTATATACGTTTTATGCCTCCTTCGCAAGCAGCAGCGCAATCGCCTGTGAAACAGTCTGCACACCCAGCAGCGTCATGCCTGGCGGCTGGGCGAGGCCATGCAGGTTTTCACGCGGCAAGACGCAGCGCGTAAAGCCTAGCCGCGCCGCTTCCGCTACGCGCCGCGCCGCGTGGCGTACCGCGCGCACCTCGCCGGCCAACCCTACCTCGCCAAAGATTACCGCATCGCCTGGTAGGGGCGTGTTGGAGAGGGAAGAGGCGACGGCGGCGCAAAGCGGAAGGTCAGAGGCGGGTTCGCACAGCGATAGCCCGCCTGCGACGTTGACGTATACGTCTTTGTCAAACAACCGCAATCCTGCGCGCTTTTCCAGCACGGCCAATAATAGCGCTGTGCGCCCTGGCTCCAGCCCGTCCACGGCGCGGCGCGGCGACGCCAGGAACGAGCGGGAAACGAGCGCCTGCACGTCAACCAACAGCGGGCGCGTGCCCTCCATGCCGCAGGCGACGGCCGAGCCGGATGCTCCCCGCGCGCGCTTGGAAAGAAGTGTCTCCGACGGGTTTTCCACCTGACGCATGCCGTCCTCGTGCATTTCAAATACGCCGATTTCATTCACGGAGCCAAAGCGGTTTTTTGTTGCCCGCAGGATGCGCCATTCATGGCGCGTATCACCTTCAAACGTAAGCACCGCGTCCACCATGTGCTCCAGTATGCGCGGGCCGGAAACGGAGCCCTCTTTTGTCACATGGCCGACGAGGAACAGTGAACCGCCCCCTTCTTTGACGAGGCGGATGAGGGAAGCGGCGCTCTCGCGCACTTGGTTGACGCTGCCGGGAGCGGAGGCCAATTCCGGCATGTAGACGGTTTGGATGGAGTCAATGACGGTAAAATTGGGCTCCAAATCGCGCATACGCGCTTGAATGTTGTCTACGGCCGTTTCAGCGAGAACATAAAGCTGTTTTGCGCCGACGCCAAGCCGTTTGGCGCGCAGGGCAATTTGCCGTGCGCTTTCTTCGCCGGTGACGTAAAGCACGCGGTCCCCTCGTTCCGCCAGCGCGCCGCATGCTTGCAGCAGCAGCGTGCTTTTGCCGATGCCCGGATCGCCCGCGGCCAGCACGGCGCTACCTTCTACGATGCCCCCGCCCAACACACGGTCCAATTCGCCGATGCCCGTCATCCGGCGTGGCTGTTCGCTACCGTCGATGTCCGAGAGCAAAACGGCCGGCATGCCCGAACCGGGCGCGCGCTTGCGTGCTTTTTCCGGTGCTTCTTGCGGCGCAACCTGCTCCGAAAGCGAGTTCCAGGCGCCGCAGCCGGGACACTTGCCAAGCCAACGGCCTGATTCATAGCCGCACTGCGAGCAGACAAACAGCGTTTTTGCTTTGGGCATGGTTTCCTCCATTTTTGCTGGCGTTTGCCTTATCATAGCAGAAAACGGCCGGCAAAAAAAGAGAAAACATTTTTATGGGCAGATGAATTTGCACCTGCTTTTCGTTTTATTAATACGCTGGCAAAAAGCGACACGGGCAAAGGATGGGCGGATGGAATGTACAGGGGTTATGCGGGAAGATACGGTTCAGGCAATGTGTTTACAAAGCGCAGGCGCATGCGGTTTGGATGGGTATTTGCGGCAGTGCTGCTGGCCGCACTTGTGATTTGCACCGGCTATACGGCGATTGACAATGGACATGTGCAGGTGCGCAAACAACGCGTGTTTTGCGCCGATTTGCCGCAAGCCTTGGAAGGGTTTACTGTGCTGCATGTTTCCGACCTGGGTGGAAAGCGGTTTGGTGCGGGCGCGTCGGAGTTGATGCGTTCGCTTAAAAACGAGAGTTGGGATGCTGTCATCTGTACGGGCAATATGCTTGGTGAAGAGGGGGACGCATATGCCTTTTATGAGTTGATCGAGGCGGTGGGGACGCAAAAGCCGTTTTTTTTCTTGGCCGGGCGGTCCGATCCGACGCCCGTAGGGCGGGATGCTGGCTTTTACACCGTCGTAAGCGATTGGGTGATGGGCGCGCAGAGCCGCAATGCGGTGTATGTGGACCGGCCGTATTCCTTTGAGGTGGACGGCGAGACGGTTTGGGTGAGCGAACCTTCACTGCTGACACTGGATTTGGAGGACACGCTCAATGCCTATACCGCTTCGGGCACGGCGCTGGGAGCGTACTGGGCAAGCGTCGTTTCAGAGACAATCGCGGCGCGCAAGAGCATGGAAACCGATTGTGGCTTGCATTTGCTTTTGAGCGCGGAGCCGCTGGACGATGCGTCCGTGCGCAAGCTGCTGGAGAGCGTGGATGGTGATTTCGTGCGCACGGTGGATTTGGTGCTGGCAGGCGGCACGGCTGCGGGGCAATGGAAGATTCCGGGCGTGGGCGGCGTGTGGGCGTTGGGCGAGTGGTTCCCCAAGGGGCAGCTGGATGGCTACGGCTATGCGGGCAGCCTGCTGCAATACGTTTCCGGCGGGTTAGGAGTCGACCCGCAAAGCCCGTTGCCGGCTTTTCGCTTGCTGAACTCGCCTGAAGTGACGCTGCTGACGTTTACGAATCAGACGGACCTGGATACGCTGCCGGTAGGCGCATGATTTTGCCCAAGCAGGGTGAATTTGTTCTTGCTTTTTTTCTCGTGCCGTGCTATGCTAATACAGCTATGGAATAAATAGGGGGTTTCACGATCATGACGGCTATTCGGATCATTTGCACCATCTTGCTGGTGATTTGCGCGCTTATCGTTGTCGTTTCCGTGTTGCTTCAGCAGGGGCAAGCCCGCGGCCTGGGCGCCATTTCTGGCGGCGCCGAGACGTTCTTTGGTAAAAACAAAGCGAAGTCCTATGAAGGCAAGCTGGCGTTGGCAACGAAGATTTGCGGCGGTGCGTTCCTGGTGCTCTCGCTTGTCATCGCGGCAATCACGGCTGCTTAACGCTGCGCAAACGGCAGGAATGTTCGCAGGCCGCCCGCATTGCGGGCGGCCTGTTTTGCGTTGCCTTGCAAAGAGGCGGATGGTTTTTTAGCGGCCGGTATCCGTGTTGACTTCTTCGGGAGGGACTTCAAGGAGCGCTGGGTTAAGTAGCAAATCGCGCATGTAGGTGAACGCGCGGCTGTATTCCGCACCGCAGGCGATGCGCTCGTCAATGACGACACCCAGCGGGATGATTCGAGTGAAACGGACACCGCCCTGGGCGAGCGGCTCGGGTTTGCGCTCAATGCGCCCCATGCCGATGAAGACGCTGGTGGTGCCGAAATTGTAGATGTGATGGTAAACGGAGGGCATGCCGAGCGAGGCCATGTTGGTAATGAACATGCTCGTGTGGAATGGGCTGGCCTCTAGAAGCGCTTTGGGCATGAAGCCATAGCGGTCGGCAAAGCGCGCAAGCGAGACGATCACCGTCGTCAGCCATGGCGCGCGCAGCAGCAGCGTTGCGACCTTGTCCGTAAGGTTTTCCGTAGAGGGCTTGCGGTTTTCTTCGATGGCCTGGGCGAAAAGATCATGCACATCCTTGAGCGTTGCCTGCGGGGGGATCTTCACTTTGATTGTCGTTTCCTGGATTTTGTCCCCTTCGGTCATTTTGAGGATGGCAAGCGAAATGGCGATGTGGTTGCGGGCATAGATCTTCTTGTTCATGATGAAGCGGTTGAACTGTGGATATTTGGCGACAGTACGCACATAAGCGGCGATGACCAGATCCATATAGCTCAGCTGGGCGCCGCGGTCGCGCTGCGCGCGGATATAACGGGTGAGCGTATCGCAGTCGATCTGCTGCGTAACCATCACCTGCGAGTCATCGCGTTTGGGCATAAGATATGGCGTTAAGCCGATGATGGGATCCTCCAGAAAGAGCCTGCGCCCGTCCGTGCGTTTTCCAAACATGGCGTTCTTCCTTTCCCGTGAAAGTCTACATCGAATAAGTTCAAATGAAATTCAAGAAAAGATCCGAAGTCATTATACGATATTGATTTCTAAAACGCAAGCAAATGGGCGGCGTTCATGCCGTCATGCGGCCAATGGCCGCAAGCGCCTTGCGGTAAAGCGATTTGAGCGTATCCAGGCAGTAGGAACGCTCATGCTGCGCTTCATAGAGCGCGGGGAGATCCGCCATCGGCAACCGCTCCAGCGCGTGGCGCTCGACGACCCACCGCTCGCGTGCGGGCAGCCCGTCCAGCCATGCTTCGACCAAGCGGCAGGCGCGCGCCGCCCGTTCGTATTCTTCACGCGCTTCCTCCAGCGCTGCGTGGTACGGGTTAAGCCGCGCGCTGCCGTCTGCGGCGGCACAGGCGAGGCGGGCCGCTGGGTCGCCGGGCGTGGAAGCGCGCGGGCCGTCCTGGCGCGCACAAAGCGCGTTGAGTGCAATCAACGCCTGCGGCTGCTGCGCTCGCTCTGCTTGCCGCTTTAGGCGGACGATTTCTTCGCGCAGATACGCCATCCTTGCGCGCGTTTCGCGATAGCCTGTCAGCAGCGCGACAATTTCTTTTCGTTCCATCGAAAACCCCTTTCTGCCGCATTGCGGCGATCGGTCACAACGAATATCGCGAAGCGCGAATGTATCTAGCAAATATTCGCATTACGCGATAATTATAACGGCAATTGCCGCTGGTGTCAACGCGAAATGCGATAATCTGCGCCATGCAAATTTGCACATTGGGTTGATTTTTAGCGCAAAATGCGATATACTCCACATGCGGAGGTGAAAAAATGTTTTCCCAGCGGTTGAGAGCGTTGCGCGAACAGGCGGGGATGACTCAGTGCGCGTTTGCGCGCTCGTTTGGCGTGGCGCAATCGACAGCGGCGGGCTGGGAGTCCGGCGCGCGCGAGCCAAACCTGGCTACGATTTGCCGCCTAGCCGATTATTTCGGCGTGACGGTGGATTATTTGTTGGGCGGCGAGCAGCCGGAATTGGACGAACGGCTGGAGGCCATGCACAAAAACCCAAAGTTGGGGCTTCTCTTTGACCGCACCGTGCGGATGCGGCCGGAAGACCTAGATGCGGTGCTGTACATTGTGCGCCAGATGCAGAGGGACGAATGACGAAGAAAGTGACAACAAAAGAAAGCGCGCAGGAAGGCGCGCCGGTCATCATTGAGCTGTGCGGGCAGGATCACGGCGGAGAAAAAACGCAGCTGTGCACGGAAGGGCTGCTCGTGGAGCAAGACGGCAAGGCGGCGCTGCTCTATCAAGAGATTGACCCACAAGAACGGTCTGCCACGCAGGTGATGATGCGCCTGGAAAAAGAAGGCGTGATGGTGATGCGTGGCGGCGAGCCGTTTACGTCCGTGTTTTTCCGTGAGGGAAAAACGTGCGAGAGCGAATATACAACGGCGGGACAAAGCCTGTTGCTTCGCATGTTCCCCACGCAGGTGCGCGTTGAGCGGCGAGGGCTGAGCGGCCATGTGCATATCGTCTACCAGGTGACGCTGGGCCTGCTGGGGACTAGCGCGATGGAAACGGCGATGCGAACGCTTGACGTTCGGTTCCGGCCTGTGCAAGAGCGCAACGAGGAAACGCCGGCAGGGAAAAAGCGCGCGCTGCGCCGTTGGCAGCAAAAACCTGGGCCGCAGCGCAAAGCGCAGACGCATCCGGAGCCGGAGCCTCCGCCACTGGAGACGGGGCTGTGATCCACCCAGCGCAAGAGGCGCTTACATTGCGCGCGCAATTGCGCTCACGGTATCCCGGTGCGATGATTCGCTGGGACGAGAGCGGGAAGGGGCTGCTTGTCAGCGATGCGCCCCGGCACGGCTTTTCCGCGGGGCTGGATCAGGCCGTAGCGCTGCAAAGGGGGCTTGCGTTTTTTGACCTGCCGCCCGAAGGATACCGCTTGGCGGTGCTGCGCGCCGGCGCGCCGCATGCGGGGGCGTACCGGTCCGGATGGTTGGCGGAGCAGGCGGCGCTGGCAGCCGTGCTTGCGCACCCGCCGCAGAGCGAAGAAGGCGCCGGAGCGCTCGTGCCAGAGGCATTGGCGGCCATAACCCGGGGGGAAAGCCCCGTGCGCGCAGCGGCGGCGCGGCTGCGGACGGCATGGGCGTGTGCGCTGCGGACGCACAGCCCGCATGCGCGTGCGGCGTGCGATGCAAGCGCGCGCCTTTTGGCCTGGTGGTTGTGGCAGGAGCACGGCGTGGGCGTGCCGCTCGCACAAGGGCGGGATCTTGTAATATAAAACAAAAAAAGCGCCGGCCGGCTTAAAAAAGAAAGCAAAATATGCCCCTTTCGGGGCTTGCATTCTGAAACGGACTATGTTATACTCAGCAGTGCGGTTTGCTCAAAAGACAGGCAAGCGGAGAGGTGAAACAAGTGAAAGAGGGCATCCATCCGAAGTATCAGGAAGCGACGGTGCGCTGCGTCTGCGGCGAAACGTTTAAGACCGGCTCCACCAAACCGGAGCTGCGGGTTGAAATTTGTTCCAAGTGCCATCCGTTCTACACCGGCAAACAGAAGCTGGTCGATACGGGTGGACGCGTGGACCGCTTTAAGAAGCGTTACGGTCTGTAATTGATACACGGACAGAGCGAGCCGAGGGATATTTCGGCTCGTTTTTCTGTTTTAGCGGCAAATCTGCTGTAGGCGTGGTTGGAGCCTTGGGTTTACGCACCCCTTGTTTGGGTGTATACTACTTAGTAAATACGGTTTAACTGTCTCGTTTGAGAAAGGATAAGGAAAGGCGGATCAAAAATCTATGACCAAGAAGGAGAAGAACGCGAAAGCGCCCCGCAAGCCGGACGTCGGCGGCCAGGCGGTGCTGGAAGGCGTTATGATGAAATCGCCAAACGCTATCGCCATTGCCGTGCGCAAGCCGGATGGCTCCATCTGCGTCAAGTGCGACCCTTATGTGGGGCCGGAAAAAAAGCACCCGTGGATGAAGCTTCCCATTGTCCGAGGCGTTGTGAACATGGTATTGATGCTGGCGATGGGCATGAGCACGCTGGAGGAATCGACAAGGATGCTCGGCGTGGAGGAGGAGGAACCGTCCAAGTTTGAAAAATGGCTTGCCAAGAAGTTAGGGAAAAGCATTGATAAGATCGTTATTGGCACAGCCATTGTGCTGGCTGTGTGCTTGTCCGTGTTTTTGTTTGTGGCCATTCCCAGCTTTTTCGCTTCCCTCGTTAACAAAAAGGTATCGTCGCTGCTGGTGGTCAACCTCGTTTCCGGCGCGATTCGTATTTTCATTTTAATGGCGTACATCTGGGCCTGTGGGCTTATCCCGGATATGCGCCGCACGTTCCAATATCATGGCGCGGAGCACAAGACGGTCTATTGCAACGAGGCCGACTTGCCGCTGACGCCGCAAAATGCCAAGCAGTTTTCCACGCTGCACCCCCGCTGCGGCACGAGCTTTTTGCTCATTACGATGATCCTGGCCATCCTCGTGGGCGCAGTGGCGGACCAGCTGCTGCATCTCCTGTTTGGCATTGAGCGCCTTTCCTTTGCGGCGCGCTTGCTGCGCAGCATCATCCTGCTGCCGCTGCTGGCGGGGATTTCCTACGAGGCCTTGAAGGCGCTGGCGCACAGCGAGAACAAACTTGTGCGCGCGCTGCGCTGGCCGGGGCTGATGCTGCAGCATCTGACGACGCGCGAACCGGACGAAAGCCAGCTGGAGGTGGCGATTGCCTCGATGAACGCGGCCCTTGCCGGCAAAAAGCTGGCACCGACGGTGGTCTCTGCGGCGAAAGAAGAAGCGCCCGGGGAAGACGCCGCAGTGGAAACTGCCGCAGTGGAAACTGCCGCAGTGGAGACGGCCGCGGTGAAAGATGCCGCCGACAAGGAAGCGCGGGAGGAAGCGGCGCAGGAATGACGCGCACGAGAAAAGAGGCGCTGCGGCAGGCGGAGGCGGCGTTTGCCGCCGGCGGCGTGCCGGACCCGGCTCTGGACGCACAATGGCTGCTGGCCGATGTTTGCTGCGTGGAGAGGCTGCCGTTGCTGCTGGCACTGCAAGCGCCGCTCAGCGAGGAGCAGGATGCTTTGTTTTGCCGCCTGTGCGCGCGGCGTGCAGCGGGGGAGCCGCTGCAATATGTGCTGGGCAAGACAGATTTTATGGGCCACACGTTCCGCTGCGATGTGCGAGCGCTTATTCCGCGCTGCGATACGGAAACGCTGTGCGAGGCCGTGATTGCCCGAACCCAGGGGCCAGGCACGGCCGTGCTGGAGCTGGGGGCGGGCAGCGGCGCGGTCAGCGTCAGCGTGAGCCTTGCTTGTCCTGGCGCGCAGGTGACGGCCGTGGAGCGGAGTGCGCTTGCGCTGTCGCTTTGCCGCGAAAACGCGCAGCTGCATGGCGTGCGGGTGGAATGGGTGGAAGGCGATTGGCTGGAGGCGGTTGCCGGACGGCAGTTCGACGTGGTTTTTTCCAACCCGCCCTATATTCCCCGCGGCGAGCTGGACGGCTTGCAGGCGGAGGTGCGGCGCGAGCCGTGCATAGCGCTGGACGGCGGACAGGACGGGCTTGATTTTTACCGGCGCACGGCCAACGGACTGGGTCAATGCCTGCGCACCGGCGGTTCGCTGCTGCTGGAAGTGGGCGACGGTCAGGCGGAGCGCGTGTGCGAACTGCTGCAGGGGCGCTTTGCACGCCTGCAAGTGCTTAACGACGTCAGCGGCCTGCCGCGCGTGGTGATAGGAGACGGATATGACGGGAATGCAGGATCGGTTGCTGTGGATTGAGGGGCGCTATGCTGAGATAGCCGAGTTGATGACGCAGCCGGAAGTGATTCAGGATGCGGAGCGGCTTAGGAAGCTTATGCAGGAGCACGCGCAGCTGGAGCCGGTGCTGGACGCATACCGCCGTGTGCAAGCGCTTGAGCAGCGCGAGGCGCAGGCGCAGGAGATGCTCTGCGACGCCGAGCTTTGCGAGATGGCGCGGGAGGAAATCGAGGCGCTGCGGGAAGAGATCCCCAGGGCGCGGCGCGCGCTACAGCTGCTGCTTTTGCCGCAGGACCCGGACGATTCGCGCAATGTGGTGATGGAAATCCGCGCGGGGGCAGGCGGAGAGGAAGCTGCGCTCTTCGGTGCGATGCTGCTGCGGATGTATCAGCGCTATGCAGAGCGCCACGGCTGGCGCTTTTCGTTGACGGATGCCAACATGACGGAGCTTGGCGGCGTAAAAGAAGCGACGTTCATGATCGCCGGGGCGGGCGCGTTCCGGCGGCTGAAGTTTGAAAGCGGTGTGCACCGCGTGCAGCGCGTGCCGTCCACGGAATCCTCCGGCAGGATTCATACCTCGACGGCGACGGTGGCCGTGCTGCCGGAGGCGGAGGATGTGGAGGTCACCATTAACCCCGGCGACCTGCGCGTGGATGTCTACCGCTCGACGGGCCATGGCGGGCAGTGCATCAATACGACCGACTCGGCTGTGCGCATTACGCACTTGCCGACGGGCCTGGTTGTTACCTGCCAGGACGAAAAATCACAGATTAAAAACAGGGAAAAGGCGCTGCGCGTGCTGAAAGCACGGCTTTATGACCTCTATCGCTCGCAGGCAGACGCACAATATGCCAAGAACCGCCGTGACCAGGTGGGCACGGGGGACCGCAGCGAAAGAATCCGCACCTATAATTTCCCGCAGGGACGCGTGACGGATCACCGCATTGGCTTGACGCTTTACCAGCTGGAGGCGTTTGTCGACGGCGATTGCGATCCGGTGATCGACGCACTCGTGCTGGCGGAGGAGACGGAGCGCCTCAAGGCGCTGGGAGGAAACGAATGAGGACGGAACTGATGCCGGTAACGGCGGCATCCATCGCGCTGGCCGCTTCGCTAATGAAAGAGGGGGAACTGGTGGCGTTCCCGACGGAGACGGTATATGGCCTGGGGGCGGACGCGCTCAACGGGAAAGCCGTGCTGGGCATTTTTGCGGCCAAAGGCCGCCCGGCCGACAACCCGCTGATCGCCCATATTTGCGACAAGGCGGATCTTGCGCCGCTGGTTACCTGGGTGGATGCGCGCACGCGCGCGCTCATGGACGCGTTTTGGCCTGGGCCGCTGACGCTCGTGCTGCCGCGCTCGCGCGCCGTGCCCAACGAGGTATGCGCAGGCCTTTCCACCGTTGCTGTCCGCATGCCGTCCCATCCGGCGGCGCGTATGCTCATCCGCGAGCTGGGAAAACCCATCGCCGCCCCGAGCGCCAACAGAAGCGGCAAGCCCAGCCCTACCACGGCGCAGCACGTCTATGAGGACATGAACGGCCGCATCCCGCTGATTCTCGACGGCGGGCCGTGCGGTGTGGGCGTGGAGTCGACGGTGCTGGATTTGACGGGGGAGACGCCGGTGCTGCTGCGACCCGGCGGCGTTACGGCAGAAATGCTGCGCGAATACCTGCCGCGGCTTCGCGTTCATAATGCCGTGCTGCATCCGCTGGCCTCGGGCCAGGAGGCGCGCTCGCCCGGCATGAAATACAAGCATTACGCGCCGCAGGCTGCCGTGACGATCGTGCGCGGGACGCCGCAGCAAATTGCCGCGCGGTATGATGCTAGCGTTGCCGCGGGCAAAAAGACGGCTATCCTTTGTGCCGGCGCTGCGCCCTATGGCGAGCGGCGGACGTTTGCGCTGGGCTCGGATGCGGGGGAGATGGCTTCCCGCCTCTTTGCCGCGCTGCGGGCGATGGACGAGGAAGGCATTGAGGTTGCGTTCGCCGAGGAGACGCCTACGGAGGGAATGGGCCTGGCGCTGACGAACAGGCTGCTGCGCGCGGCCGGCTTTTGTGTAGAGGAAGGATGAGCCCGGACGGCATCACAGTATTTTTCGGCCGGGAGCGCACGGCCGTTTTTGACCGCCTTAAAAGGAGGGCAAAGCGATGGAACGCGCGCTGACGGCAGCTTTTTTTGCCCAAAGGCCGCAGGCGCTGCCGCTGTATGAAACGCTGGAGGCTGAGCTGCTGGCGCTGGGGGAGGACGTGCAGGCCGTTGTCCAAAGGACGCAGATTACCTTTCGCAATCGCTGCGTGTTTGCGGCGGTTTCGTTTGCCCGCTGTCCAAAGCGAGAACCGCACAGCATTATGCTCACATTCGGTTTGCCTGCCCGGCTGGATTCGCCGCGCGTTTTCCAGGCGGTCGAGCCGTATCCGGGCCGATGGACCCATCATGTGCTGCTTTGCAGCGCAGAGCAGATCGATGCGGAACTGCTCGGCTGGTTGCGCCAGGCATATGCGTTTGCTCGCATAAAATAAACCGCGCCGGGGGGCGCGGATATCCGTATGGATTGCCGCCGGAGAGAACCGGCGGCTTTTTTAGGACCGCGGCGATGGGCCGGGAGGCGAACAAGCGGCGGCAAACGAGAGGTGCGGCGGATCAAAGGGATGATTGGACGCTTTTGCATGGCGATAACAAAAAAGGACGACAGACGCCTGAAAAAAGGCGGTGCGCAGGGCTGCCGGCACCGCCTTAGCAGAGGCTATGTTCGCTTTTCGCCGGCACTGGGGCGGCGCGGCAAACGTTGAGATTCTCCGGCTTTTGCAGCCGGTTGCTTTTTTGAGGGGCAGGAAAAATGGACATGCCCGCCCGCGCCAAGCAAACGGCTAGCCCAGCGCAACGTCGAGCACCATCATCAGCGCAAACCCCAGCGCGACGCCGATGGTGCCGATGTTCGAGTGGCTTCCCGCCTGCGCCTCGGGAATCAGCTCCTCCACGACGACGTAAATCATCGCTCCGGCGGCAAAGGCGAGGATGGCAGGCAGCACGGGCTCGATCAGCGATGTCAAAAGGATTGTGACGATTGCGCCGACGGGCTCCACAATGCCGGAGAGCACGCCGTACAGGAACGCCCTGCGGCGGCTCAGCCCCGTGCCGACGAGCGGCATGGAGATGATGGCGCCTTCGGGGAAGTTTTGAATGGCGATGCCGATGGCCAGCGCAAACGCGCCTGCCGTGGAGATGACGGCGCTGCCCGAGAGCATGCCCGCCAGCACGACGCCTACGGCCATCCCTTCGGGGATGTTGTGCAGCGTTACCGCAAGCACGAGCATGAACGACTTTTTGATGCCGCAGGGCCGCCCTTCCGGACAGTCTGCCCCCAGGTGCAGGTGCGGAATGAACGAGTCGAGCGCGAGCAAAAAGCCCATGCCCAGCAGGAACCCTCCCGCCGCGGGCAGCCATGCCGCCGTGCCGGAGGACGCTGCCATTTCAATCGCCGGAATTAAAAGCGACCAGACGGAAGCCGCCATCATTACGCCGGAGGCGAAGCCGAGCAGCGCTTTTTGCAGCCATGGCTTCATTTCATTTTTGAGGAAAAAAACCATGCCGGCCCCCAGCGACGTGCCCAGGAACGGGATGAGGACGCCTGCGGCGGCCTTCAATGTGTCTGTCATTTGTAGCTCCTTTACGAAGTTATTTTACCAATCCAACGAAAGCCCGTCGGGGGCGATGTAGCCGCATGCGCTGTCCGTGACGGCGAACAGTTCCGCCGGCTCCGCATAGACGAGCGTCACGTCCTCCTCCCCGCGAGAGAGAGGATAATGCCATTGGACATAGGGGCGCTCGGCAATGCGCACGGTTTCGCCGGCAGGGATCGCTATTTCCCCTTCAAAGGTGAGGGCCGGCTGCAGCAGCGTAAAGGCGTTTTCCGCGGCGCGCTCCGGTTCCCCGCCGAGGACATTGAGCGGCAGGTAGCCGCTGCTGCCGTCGCGCAGGCGCACGTGCGCCCAGGAGCCGGAGACGGCGAGCACCTCCGCCTTCGTCCCGTTCGGATGGCTGGAAAGCGGCGTGGCGTTTTCGTTGGGCGCGTTGCGCAGCTTGGCGCCTTTGTCGTCCACGCCGGAGACGGTTGCGATGGGCGGAAGCCATTCTTTGCCGTTATAATCGCTGTAGCTGAGCAGGAAGCTCGACTGCATGTAGCCGCTGACGCCCTCGATGATCACGCGCGTCCAGCCGTCCAAGGGCTTGTCCTTGCACAGGCAGACTACGTGCACGCCGCTGTAATAGCGGCCAAGGGAATCGCTGCTCTTATCCGGCGATACGCGCAGGTTCAGGCGCAGCGCAGGGTCTTCGGAGTAAACCCACGCGTCGTAAAAGTTATCCGTCTCGCACAGCGTGTCAAAGCGCATCCAGCCCAGCTGGCTGCCGGCCTTGACGTAGAACCACTCGCCGCCGTCAAGCGCGAGCTGCACCAGGATGCGCTCGTGAATGCGCAGCATGCCGGTCACGGCGGCGTCCTCCGCCGGTTTTTCGTAGAGTGGCTGCGTGTTTTGACGGCCATAGGCGTATACCTGCGCCACCTGGCCGTCCGAGTTGTATATCCCCGCGCGTTCGCCGCCCAGCAGCACGTTTTCGCGCTTTGCCCACGCCTCAAAGCCGCCGATGCGCAGGCGCACATAGCCGTCGCGCTCCTCCAGGGCCGATGCGTTGACGCCGCCGTGCGTGCGGGCGAGAAGCTGCGCGCCTTCCGACGGCGCGTCGTACAGGGGAATGGTGGGCGCGCCGCCCGCCGCGCCGTCCGCCGCCGGCGCGTCTATCAGGCGCGCCAGCGACCGGTTGCTTTCCGGCGAGGCATCGGCGAGCGCCGTCAGCGACTCCCAGTCGGTGGGAAAAGCGCTGATATCGAACGCGTCAAGCGTGATGGGCAGCGTGTTATAGACGGTCCCGGCCACGCCGCCCACGCTGTCTTCCGAAAGGAGGGTGACGGTGTCGCGGGTGACGTCGATCTGCTCCGATGCGGTTTCGATGCACGTGAGGGCCGGCCCGGCGCTGGAAAAAAACCAGCCATAGCGCACATCGGGATAGACGACGTCAAACTGGTAGCAGCCGCCGTTGGAGCCGACCTGTTCGTCCGTATAGCCGTACCGTTCGGCCTCGCTGACCAGCTCGGGCGCCTCGTCCTGCCGCAGCGCGGCGCTGGAGGCGGTCAGCTGCCAGCCGTCCTGCTCGTCGTAGTTTCCGCAGCACAGCCAGTATACCGACGCATCGTCTTGCAGGATCATCTGCGTATATTCCCAGCGTTCAAAGCGCCTATCCGCACGGCCGGCAATAATTTCCGCCCCCGCCCAGGGCGACGCGGCCAGCGCCTCGGCAAGCTCCGCGGGCGGGTTATCCGTAAACTTGACCAGACAGGACGCGGGGTAGGACTCTTCGGCGCTACCGGCAAACGCAAAAAAAAGCAGGGCTGCCAATAGCGGCAGGATCATCAATGCACGCTTCATCGCGCTCCTCCTCCCATGGGTTTGCGCCAAATTTCGACGGCAAACGCGCCGTTTCCTGCCGCGGTGCGCGGGGCAAATCCGTTTCCTCGGGAAAGGGAGCGGATTTTGCCGCGCAGGAATCATCCGGGAAAGCGCGCTGAGGGGCGTGCGCGGCGTCTTGCTGTTGCACGGAAAGAAAAAACGCCGCAGCCCCGCCTGTGTTCGGGGTTGCGGCGCAAGAGCGCTGGATAGGGCCGTGCGGCTTTTACCAGCGGCTGAGCACGTACTGCTCCGCCTCGGTGCACCATAGGCCGTTGTTGGCTTTGCAGATGTCGTCCAGGTCGCCAAAGCGTTGATCCTCCTTGGCGGCCTTTGCAAAATCGGCGATGGCCGTCAGCGGCATTTCAATGTGGTTGTAGATGAGCTTTTTCCCGCCGGGGATCTTGGGCAGGTTGAGGATGGTCTCTCGCGCGGCGTTGAGGCCGCCCACGTGCGTGATCATCATGCTGGCGTTGAGCTTGTGCTCGGCCGTCATTTGCAGGCATTCGAGCATGTCGTCCAGGTTGCCGCCGCTGGTGCCGACGACATGGTGGCTGCCGTAGTGCACCTCGTAGAAGTTAAAGAGGGCGGAGAACTTGCTGTCGGTGGGGCCGGCGAAGAAGTTCAGGCAGCCGTCACGCCCCAGGATGGCGTCGCCCTGCTCGACGACGGGGCGCACGGGGGCAAAGACGAACACATCGTCGTATCCCGTCCCGCCGGAAAGCTCCGTCAAGAGGCCGACAGGATTATCTGCGTTGCCCGTATTGACGTATTTGAGCGTAATTCCCTTTTCTGCGGCAGCTGCCACGGGGAAGAGCGCTTCGGCGCGGGCCAGCCGGGCGTCGTCAATGTCCGTGACGACAAAGAGGGAGGGACGGCGGTCGCAGTTGAGCAGATAGGCAATCATGCCAAGGCCCATCGGGCCTGCGCCTGCCAGCAGCGCCACCTTGCCGCCCGGGACGATGCCCATTTCATGCGTGTAAACGCCGGGGCGGGTGTGATAGTTGGCGTGCGCGCCGCCGATGATGCAGCTCATCGGCTCGGCCAGGCTGGCCTTGTAGTAGGCGTCGCCCTTGTATTCCAGCAGGCAGTTGCATTCCATCATTTCCATGGGCAAAATGCCGTATGTCATGTTACCGCCGCAGTAGGGGTAGCTGTAGCCGGTGGACCAGAGCGTGCCTTTGTAGTTCATGGCGGGCTGCACGGTGAACTTCATGCCGGGCTGGAAGCGGCCCTGGTGCTTTTTGCCGACTTCGATGATGTTGCCGGCGTATTCATGGCCGACAATGACGGGGTTTTCCGCTACGTTATCGGGCACGCGCTTGTGGGCGGCGCCGAGCGAAGCGGCCTTATGGGTGGACATGCAGACGCTGTCGGTGATCATTTCCACCAGGATTTCATCGTCCTTGATGGGGGGGAGTTCAAATTCTTCCAGGCGAAGGTCGTTTACGCCATAGAGCCGGAGACCTTTTGTTTTCATAGGCGGTTCGTTCCTTTCTATGTATGACGTACATATCCGTATTTTACCACGCCAGGCAAGCAATGACAACATTTGGCATCGTTTTTCCGCCGGTACCGGCGCAGATTGCAGCCTGCTCGCCTGATTTCGAAGATGCATTGAAAGCCGTTGCACCGCTAAGCTGCTATAAGGGCTTTTCTTGCGCAGCTTTTTCTGGAATTCCGTTGACTTTTATTACGGTTAGCGATATAATTATTACAGTAACCGTAATATGGAGGGGCTACCGTGCGGGATAATGCGAAAGGCGGCGCGCTT
>DVLH01000181.1 GCA_018715585.1 Candidatus Aphodomonas merdavium | reverse complement strand
GTTTTCACGGTATGCCTCGGCAAGGATGCGAATGCAGCCGTCAAAGGCGGCGGGATCAATTTGCCGAATGGCTCCGATGAGTTCATCCTGATATCCGCTGGGAATTTCGTACATTTGAGCACCTCGTCCGCGGTCGTTTGCCAAAGCAATGTCGGTTGATTGTAGCATGCAAAAATACCTGATGTCAATTCCGCCCGCCCCTTGCATATTCTCCTTTCCTTCGGGCCATACTGCCATAAAACGGAAAGCATCCGCAAGGAGGGCCACATGATCTACCTTCGCGTCAAGCCCCGCGTCAATGCGCGCGTGGGCGATCCGCTGACGCTTAGCGACGTCGCCGATTTGCTGGCCGACGCTTCGCTCGGCCTGAACGCCATCCCCGTAGAACTTCCGCGGGGCGAGGGCATTTGGCCGCTGGACGCGCTGCGCCTTGTCCTTCAAATACAGCCTTATGCGCCGCAGGAGACGGTCAACGTGCTCGGCGATGGCACGGGCTGGCTGCATCGCGAACCCCATAAGCGCGCAAAAGGACGAGCGCTCGTCTGGCAAACGGTGCGCACAGCGCTTTGCTGCCTGCTGCTGGCCGTGGCCAGCGCGCTGACAATCGGCTGGTTCCACACGGACGTAAACATGGCCGACGCGCAACAGGCGCTCTTTACGGCCGTGGCCGGCCAGCCGCCGTGCTCGGCGCTATGGATTGCTATCCCCTACGCGCTGGGCGTTTTGCTGGGGGCATCGCTTTATTATCTCATGGTGGGGCGCGAAGAAGTTTCCCCGCTTGCGGTAAAACTGCGCGAGTATTCCGAAGCGATGGAGAAAAACGCCGGGGCGGGTTCGACATGAAAACGGCCGCCGCTGTAACCGCCATGCTCTATTGCGGCGTCTGCGTCGCGCTGCCAAACGCCATTTTCTGGCAGGTGCTGGGCATTCCCGCGCGCACCATGCATCTTTTCGGCCTCAAGCGCACCCGCGCCTGCGCGCTGGCGATGACGGCAGGCGCAGGCTTTGGCGCCCTGGCCACGCTTACGGACGCTTCCCTGTATGCCGGTCTCGCCGCCGGTTCCGCAATGATGCTGCTGTGCGGGCTGGCAACAGGCGCCATCGCCGCGGCGCTTTCGGAGATGCTCGAACTGCTGCCCTGCCTCGTCTACCGGCTGCGCCTGCGGCGGGACGCGCGCGCGCTTTGCGTGGCGTTCGCGTTGGGCAAGGCCGCAGGCGCATATTTCGCATCGCTATAAAAGGAGGATCTTATATGACCGAAACACGCTGCGCGCTGCCGGAAAGCGGGCTTATTAAAGTCCCGCGGCCGGCCGACAGGGAGACGCGCCTGAAAGCGCCTCCGCCCGGCCTTCCCATTCGCCAAAAGGAGGAGATGCAATGAAACAGCTGCAAAGCGCAAAAGTCCAGCGCTATCTCGCGCTGGTAAACAAGCTCACGCCCAAGTCCGACCTTTCCAAATGCCTCGTCCGCTCGTTCTGGGTGGGCGGCGTCATCTGCGTGCTGGGCCAGTGTATCCTGCTGGCCGCCACAGGCCCCATGCGCCTTGCAAAAAGCGATGCAGCCGCGTTTACCTCCATCGCGCTGGTGTTTCTCGCCTCGCTGCTGACGGGGCTTGGCGTTTATGACCGCATCGGCAAATATGCCGGCGGCGGCTCCATCGTGCCCATCACCGGGTTTGCCAACTCCATCGTTGCAAGCGCAATGGAGTTCCGCCGCGAGGGACTTGTAATGGGCGTAGGGGCGCGCATGTTCCAGATTGCCGGCCCCGTGCTCGTCTATGGCATCGGCTCGTCGGTCCTTGTCGGCGTAATCGCATGGTTGGCGGAGGTGCTGTAACGATGGCGGAACTGATGGGAAAGCAGACCGCAAAGCTCCAGCATCCGCCGCAGGTGGAAAGCTTTGCCGCCTGCGTCGGCAAAAAGGAAGGCGAAGGGCCGCTGGGCACGCTCTTTGATGCCGTCCACCGCGACGACACGCTCGGCCAGGAAAACTGGGAAAAGGCCGAAAGCGCGCTCTTTGCCGACGCCGTAACGCGCTGCATTGATAAGGCAGGGCTTCAGCCGCAGCAGGTGCGCATGCTGTTGGGCGGCGATTTGCTCAACCAGCTCGCTGCCTCCAGCTTCGCCGGAAGGGAGCTTGGCATCCCGCTGCTCGGGCTTTTCGGCGCCTGTTCCACCATGGCCGAAAGCCTGCTCGTGGGCGCGATGATCCTCGAAGGCGGCTGTGCGGACAGGGTCGTCTGCGCGGCAAGCAGCCACTTTTGCACCGCGGAGCGCCAGTTCCGTTTCCCATTGGAGCTGGGTACGCAGCGCCCGCCCTCCGCACAGTGGACCGTCACCGGCGCCGGCGCAGTGCTGCTCCGCAGCATGGCGCAGGATGGTGCGCAAACGGTTCTTACCCACGTTACCGTCGGCAAGCCGGTCGATTACGGCGTGACGGACGCCAACAACATGGGCGCCGCCATGGCGCCGGCCGCTTGCGCCACCATCACCGCGCATTTGCGCGATACCGGCCGCTCTCCCGAAGATTATGATCTAATCGTCACCGGCGACTTGGGCGCGGTAGGTTCGGAGCTTTTGCATCAGCTTTTGCGGGAGGAGGGAATCTCCGTTGCACCGGAACGCCACCTGGATTGCGGCCTTTCGATTTTTTCGCCGCAGCAGGACGCGCACGCGGGCGGCAGCGGCTGCGGCTGTTCGGCGTCCGTGCTATGCGCAAAGCTGCTGCCGGAGCTTGCGCAGGGAAAACTCCGGCGCATTCTTTTTGTCGCAACGGGCGCGCTGATGAGCACAACGACGGGAAACGAAGGAGAGAGCATTCCGGGCATCGCCCATGCAGCCGCATTGGAAAGGATGATGATTTGATCGTGTGGAGTTTGCTTTGGTCGCTTTTAAAAGCGTTTGTCGTGGGCGGCATACTGTGCGCCGCAGGCGAAGCGCTGCTGCTGAAAACGCGCCTGACAAGCGCGCGCATCCTGGTGGGCTACGTCACGGCGGGCGTGGTGCTGGGCGCGATAGGGCTTTGGCAGCCGCTGGCGGATTGGGCCGGCGCGGGCGCGACGGTCCCCCTGCTCGGTTTTGGCAACAGCCTGGCGCAAGGCGCGCTAAAAGCGGTGCAAAACCGCGGCTTGCTCGGTGCATTCACAGGCGGAGTGGAGTCCACCGCCGCAGGGATTACGGCCGCCGTATTCTTTGGCTATTTGATGGCCATTCTTTTCAGGCCCAAAATGAAATCAGAGTAACCTTCCTTCCATGCAGAAAGGGCATATTTCTGCGGAGATCGCGGTGCGCTCTGCCGGAATTCGGCAAAAGCCATAGCGTTCTCCGCCTTTTTATGCTATACTTTTCTTATCTTTCGGCCGTTTGCAAGCAAACGCCATTTTCCCGAAATAAAAGGAGGAAGCGCTGCTCATGTACCGCATTGTTCAAAAGCGCCGCTTGCACGAAACCGTGACGCTGATGGAAATTCAAGCCCCCGCTGTGGCGCGCAAAGCGTTGCCCGGCCAGTTTATCATCCTGCGCATCGACGAAGAGGGCGAACGCATCCCGCTGACGATTGCCGATTTCGACCGCGAGCGCGGCACGATTACCATCATTTACCAAAAAGTCGGCGCGACAACGATGCGCTTGGACGAATTGGAAGAAGGGGACTCCCTTTTGGATTTTGTAGGCCCTCTTGGCAAGCCGAGCGAGACGGAAGGCATCCGCCGCGCAGCCGTCATCGGCGGCGGGCTGGGCGTTGCCATTGCTTACCCGCAGGCAAAAGCGCTCACCCAGGCGGGCGCGCAGGTGGATGTGATCGTCGGCTTTCGCAACACGCAGCTGATGATTTTGCTGGAGGAGCTTAAACAAGCGAGCAAAAACCTTTACGTTATGACGGACGACGGAAGCAACGGCCACAAAGGCTTCGTCACCTCTGCCCTGCAGGAGCGGCTGGAAGCAGGCGAAGCGTACGACTGCGTCATCGCCATCGGCCCGCTGCCGATGATGAAAGCCGTCTGCGACCTGACAAAGCCTTACGGCATCCGCACCATCGTCTCCATGAACCCCATCATGATCGACGGCACGGGCATGTGCGGCGGCTGCCGCTTGACGGTGGATGGAAAGACCCGCTTTGCCTGTGTGGACGGCCCAGACTTCGACGGGCATCTCGTTGATTTCGACGAAGCTATTTCCCGCAGCCGTATGTACAAAACACAAGAGGCGCAGAGCATGCAGCGCCATGCATGCCGCCTGACGGGAGGTGTGCGCTGAGATGCCGAACATGAGCCTGAAAAAACTGCCCGCGCGCGAGCAAGATCCGCACGTGCGCAACCAAAACTTCCTCGAAGTTTCCCAGGGATACGACGCCGCCATGGCACAGGAAGAAGCCGCACGCTGCCTCTCCTGCAAAAATGCCCCCTGCGTACAGGGGTGCCCCGTCAACGTCCAAATCCCGCATTTTATCCGCCTCATCCAAGAGGGCCGTTTCCTGGACGCCTATGAAACCATCCACAGCACCAACGCGCTGCCGGCCATCTGCGGGCGCGTCTGCCCGCAGGAGACGCAGTGCGAGGCGCGCTGCGTGCGGGGCATCAAGGGCGATCCCGTCGGCATCGGACGCCTGGAGCGCTTTGCCGCCGACTATGCAATGGAACACGAAGCCGAACTGCCTGCCGCAAAGCCCGCCCAAGCCAACGGCAAGCGCGTGGCCGTCATCGGCTCCGGCCCGGCAGGGCTGACTTGTGCGGGCGACCTGGCACGCAAGGGGTACGACGTGACCGTATTTGAAGCGCTGCACACGCCGGGCGGCGTGCTCGTCTACGGCATCCCCGAGTTCCGCCTTCCCAAGGCGCTGGTGCGCCGCGAAATTGCCAGCGTGGAAAAGCTTGGGGTCAAAATCGAACCCAACATGGTCGTCGGCCGCTGCATTTCGCTTGAAGAGCTGATGGAAGAAGAAGGCTTTGACGCCGTATTCATCGGCACGGGCGCTGGCCTGCCCAACTTCCAAAACATTCCCGGCGAAAACCTCAACGGCGTCTATTCCGCCAACGAGTTCCTTACGCGCATTAACCTCATGAAGGCTTACCGCTTCCCCGAGACGGATACGCCCGTGCGCGTCGAGCGCAACGTTGCGGTCGTAGGCGGCGGCAACGTGGCGATGGACGCCGCCCGTTGTGCCAAGCGCATGGGGGCGGAAAACGTATCCATCATCTACCGCCGCTCGCGCAAGGAAATGCCCGCCCGCGCCGAGGAAATTGAGCACGCAATCGAAGAAGGGATCCAGCTGCGCCTGCTGACAAACCCCGTGCGCATCGACGGAGGCGAGGACGGCTTTGTCAAGAGCATGACATGCGTGGAGATGGAGCTGGGCGAACCGGACGCTTCCGGCCGCCGCCGCCCCGTTCCCAAGCCGGGCAGCGAGTTTACGCTCGACGTCGGCACCGTCGTCATCGCCATCGGCAACCGGCCCAACCCTCTCCTGCGCGACACGACGCCCGGCTTGCAAACGCAAAGCTGGGGCGGCATCATCGCCGACGAATCCGGCGCGACGTCCAAGGCGGGCGTTTATGCGGGCGGCGACGCCGTCACCGGTGCGGCTACCGTCATCCTTGCCATGGGCGCCGGCAAGAAAGCGGCCGAAGCAATCGACGCCTACATCCATAAGCGCTGAGCGCACAAGGGCAGCCCCCGGCAAAGCGCACCGCGCCTGCCGGGGGCTGCTTTTATCAAAACGCCCTGCCGCGCCGCGCAAGGGGCGGCGGGCGGCGTTGTGCAGCTTCTATCCTTTTGCACGGCGTTTGCCAAACGCCGTGCGTTTTTTAATCATGCAGCCATTTTTTCATCATCACGCGCGTCCCTTTCCCTACCTCCGACTCGACGCGTATGCCGTCCATGAAGCTTTGCATAACCGAAAAACCCATGCCGCTGCGCTCCAACTCGGGCTGGGTCGTATAAAAAGGCTGCATCGCCTGCTCCACGTCGGGGATGCCCGCGCCATCGTCGCTGACTTCCACCTCCAGCGTCCGCTCCTGCGGCAAAAGGCGCACGCTCAGGCGGATTTCCCCTTCTCCCCCGCGCGGATAACCGTGCACGATAGCGTTCGTCACGGCTTCGCTCACGGCCGTTTTGACGTCGTTGACCTCTTCAAGCGTAGGGTTGAGCTGTACCATAAACGCGCTAACGACGACGCGCGCAAAAGCCTCGTTTTCCGGCCTGCTTTCAAAGCAAAGGCGCATGGCGTTGTTCTTCTTCACGGGGCGTTCCTCCTAACGGCATTTCTCAATGATCTGATACAGACCGGACATGCGGAAAATGCGGTCCACCTGCGGGCTCACGCCGCGAACGGCCAGCGTTCCGTTGCGGCGGGCCAGCGTGCGGTAACGCCCCAGCATGACGCCGATCCCTGCGCTGTCCATAAATGTCAGGCGCTCCAAATCAATCACAAGCCTTTTCACATGCGTATCGGCAAGCAGCGCATCGAGCGTGGCGCGCACCCGCTCGGCGCTGCAGTGATCAAGTTCCCCTTCAATTTGTACGGTGATCGTTTCCCGGCGCGCATCCGTGAACCGCTCGGCGGTACACCGTCCTTCCGTCATACGCAAACGCCCCCTTTTCCGTGACAATTGCACGGGCAATGCTTTTCCATTTTTTGCCTGCCTTATCCTGCCGCGAAAAATAGTGTTTTATACCGTTTTTTGGCAACCGTTCGACAAACGCA
>DVLH01000180.1 GCA_018715585.1 Candidatus Aphodomonas merdavium | reverse complement strand
ATCGTAGCGAGCGTCTTGCTCTCGCGCTCGACGGTAACGTGCTCCTTCGCCTCGATAGCCTGGTGGAGCCCGTCGGAATAGCGGCGTCCGATCATCAGCCGGCCTGTAAACTCATCGACGATGATCACCTGCCCGTCCTTGACGACGTAGTCCACGTCCCGCTTCATCAGCGCATTGGCGCGCAGCGCGGCATGGATGTAGTGGTTCAAATCGCCGTTTTCCACATCGGCCAGGTTATCCACGCCGAAATACGCCTCTGCGCGGGCGATGCCCTTTTCCGTCAGCGTAACGGCCTTTTCCTTTTCATCCTTTGTATAGTCGGCGTCTTCGCCCTCGCGCAGGCGGCTGACAAACTGATCCGCCCGGGCATACATATCGTTCGCCTTATCGCCCTGCCCGGAGATGATCAGCGGCGTGCGGGCCTCGTCGATGAGGATTGAGTCTGCCTCGTCGATGATGGCAAACGCATGGCCGCGCTGCACCATATCCTTTTTGTAAATGACCATATTGTCGCGCAGGTAGTCAAAGCCAAACTCATTGTTTGTTCCGTAGGTAACGTCGGCCTGGTACGCCTCGCGGCGCGCCTGGTTGTCCATATCATGCACGATGATCCCCACGCGCATGCCCAAATAGCGGAACACCTTGCCCATCCACTCGCCCTGGAAGCGCGCAAGATAGTCGTTGACCGTAACGACGTGCACGCCATTTCCTGCCAGCGCATTGAGATAACTTGGCAGCGTCGCCACGAGCGTTTTGCCTTCGCCCGTCTTCATCTCCGCGATGCGCCCCTGATGCAGCACGATACCACCGAGCACCTGCACGTGAAAATGCCGCTTGCCCAACACGCGGTCCATCGCCTCGCGCATCACCGAAAAAGCCTCCGGCAGCAGCGCGTCCAGCGTTTCTCCAGCAGCAAGGCGCTTGCGGAACACGGCCGTCATCCCGCGCAGCTCCTCGTCGGACATCCTGCGGTGGGCCTCTTCAAAGGAATCCACCTGTGCGGCGATCTTTTCCAGGCGCTTGATTTCAGTAGCGTTAGAATCGCCAAAGAGCTTTTTAAGAAAATTGCTCGCCATTTACGAACCTCCAAGGTATTGCTGACAAAAAAACCATTTTATTATAGCATAGCGGTGCAAATTGCGCAAACGGAAAAACGCCGTACCAGGAAACGCCCGGCACGGCTCTACCATATCACGCCGCTTTTGGCTGCGGTTCACTCCTTGCCTGAGAGCAATCTTTCACCAACAGCGCCGGAGGGATGGATCACGGCGAACTGCTCCTTGCGATACCCGCGCAGCTGCATCAGGCAGATACACACGGCGTCAAACGCAGCAATAACCGAAAGGATGGACGCCGTCGCCAGCATGTTGAACGGGTCCGGCTCCGAGGCCGTATGCAGCAGCAGCACTGCATCTGCCGCCGTGGCGATGGCGCTCTGCGCGTTTTCCGTCACGGCCAGCAGCGTGGCCCCGATGGCCTTGCAGCCGGGAATGAGCGTGACGAGCTCCCGCGTGCTGCCGCCTTTGGAGACGAGAATGAGAACGTCCTCCGCGCGCAGCACGCCCATGCCGCCATGGACGGCATCCGCCGGCGACAGGAACGATGCCGGGCAGCCCACGCAGCACAGCTCATGCACAATTTTGCGCGCCGCCACGCCGGACGTACCGCAGCCGGAAACCACCACGCGCCCCTTGCACGCGGAGAGCAGCCGCACTACCTCCACCACCGCGCCGTCGCTGATATATTCCGCCGCGCGCAGTACGGCCTCCGCCTCCTCGCGCATCACGCGCCGGAATTCCTGAATCATTTTTTCATCCGTCATCGCTTTCGCCTCCTTTTATTCGTCCTTTGAAAACGTTAACGTCGTCCGTTTTCCGTCCGTGCCGGCATATGCGCGGGCAAATATCTTCCGCGTCTGTTCCATATAGGGTTCCGGCGCAACGAGCGAGGGGCTGTAATGCGTCAGCCACAGCTCGCCGGGCTGTGCGGCCTCGGCCAGTTTCGCCGCCTCCCGAAACGTCATATGGCGCGTCTCCACCGCGCGGGCGCGCTTTTCCTCGTCGCCAAACGTGCCCTCGCAAATGAATAAATCCGATCCCTTCGCATGCCCGGCGATGGCGGCGATGGGGCGCGTATCGACGCAGTAGGTCACCTTAAGCCCGCGGCGGGCAGGGCCCAGCACCATGTCCGGCGTCAGCACGCGGCCATCCGCTTCCACGGTGCGGCCATGCTGCAGCGCGTTCCAATAGCGGCGCGGGATGTCCGCGGCCTGCGCGCGCTCCACGTCGAAGCGGCCTTGGCGCAGCGCCTCAAACACATAGCCGTAACACGGCACCCGGTGATGTACGGGAAAGGCCGTGATTTCAAACCCAGCGAGCGAAAAATGCTCTTCCTCCGCCGTCATCTCTACGCACTCCACCGCAAACGGCAGCCCCGGGACGATCACGCGCAAGCAGCGCACCACTTCCTTGATGCCAAAAGGACCGAGAATCGTCAGCTTTTCCGTGCGCCCCTCGTTGCCCATGGACAAAAGAAGGCCCGGAAGGCCGCTGATATGGTCGGCGTGTAGGTGGGTAACGCATAAAACGTCAATCGGCTTAAACGTAAAGTTGCTCATCTTTAGCGCAACCTGCGTGCCCTCGCCGCAATCCAGCAATGCGCAATGCCCGTTCAAGCGTAAAATACAGGAGGCAAGAAACCTGTTTTTCAGCGGCATCATGCCGCCCGTCCCCAGCAGGCATACGTCCAGCATCTCATCCCATCCTTTGCGGCAGTCAGCTTTGATTGCGAATATGATAACACAGCGCGCGGAAAAAATCCACCGCGCGCCGTTTCCTTCGTTCCGTATGCTGTTTTCCCCGCGCCGTGTTACACGCCCCAGCGCGCTTTTGCAAAGCGCCATCCGTCCTCGCACATCTTGTCAATGCCGTATTGGGCGCGCCAATGGAGCACGCGAGCGGCCTTCTGCGTGTCCGCGTAGGCGATAGCGATATCCCCTGCCCGGCGCGGCTCAATCACGTAAGGGATCTTTTTGCCACAGGCGCGCTCAAACGCATGCACGATCTCCAGCACGCTCGTGCCGCGGCCGGTGCCCAGGTTGAAAACCTCCACTCCCTGGTGGGCAAAAGCATACGAAAGCGCCGCCAAATGCCCACGGGAAAGGTCTACCACGTGCACATAATCACGCACGCCGGTACCGTCGGGCGTGTCGTAATCGTCACCGAAGACATGCAGCTTTTCCAGCTTGCCCGCCGCCACCTGGGCAACGTAGGGCATGAGGTTGCTGGGAATGCCGTTGGGCTCCTCGCCGATAAGCCCGCTTTCATGCGCGCCGACGGGGTTAAAATAGCGCAGCAGGCAAACGGACATGCTTGCGTCCGCAGCTGCGGCATCGGTTAAAATTTGCTCGATCATCGCCTTTGTCCAACCGTAGGGGTTTGTGGCGCTCGTGCTGTATTCCTCGCGGAACGGGACGGGGTTGTTCATGCCGTACACCGTGGCAGAGGAGGAAAAGACGATCCGGCTAACGCCATGACGGCGCATCGCCTTGAGCAGCTCCAGCGTGCCGGTAATGTTGTTATCGTAGTATTCCAGCGGCTTTTGCACGGACTCGCCCACCGCCTTGAGCCCTGCGAAATGAATCACCGCATCGATTTTATGCGCTGCAAAGATGGCGTCCAGCGCCGCACCGTCGCGGATATCCGCCTTGACAAAGTCCAAATCCTTGCCGGCGAGCTTTCGCACCGCATCCAGCGTCTCAACATGCGAGTTGCAGAGATTATCCACCACAACGACGTCATAGCCATTTTGCATCAGCTCCACACAGGTGTGGCTGCCGATATACCCCGCACCGCCGGTAACCAAGATTTTCATACCGCATACCCCTTTCTTTGTCTCCTATTATAAGCCATCAAATGAAGCGTGCAAAGGCAAAAAGGCTGTAAAAAACATGGACAAATGTTGCTTTTCTTCCAAAAAGGCGATATACTGTACCCATGGAAGAGAATTTCAGCAAGCGCTCCTTTAAGGCACAACAGCATACGATGACTTTCCTGACGGTCTACAACACCGGCGTGGAAAAATGCCGCAGAGGGCATACCTGGGGCCCCGGCGTGCGCGACCATTACCTCGTGCACCTGGTTTGCAGGGGGAAGGGGACGTATGCGCTGCAAGGGCACGAGTGGCAGCTGGGCGCGGGCGATCTATTTTTTGTCCCCCCGGGTGAAACCGTCTGCTACCGTGCTGATATGGAGGAACCGTGGGAATATTGCTGGGTTGGCTTTCAAGGGATTGACGCGCGCACGCTGTGTGAACGCGCGGGACTGACGGCGGACACACCCGTGCGCCGCTTAAAAGACATCGAAACGCCTAGGAAGTTGATGACTGCCATCGTTCAGGCAAGCGGTGCGCGCCTTGATGACGCACTGCGCATGACAGGTTGCCTGTGTATCCTTTTCGCCCATCTTGTGGAGACGGCAGGCGGCAGCGCCGCACGCCCGGCCAATGGAAGCCTGGAGCATGTGCAGCGCGCATGCGCCTATATTGCCAATAACTATTCCCGCGCCATCGCCATCGGCGATATCACGCGCGCCGTCGGCATTTGCCGCAGCCGGCTTTATCGCGCCTTTGAAGAACAAATGGGCGTCTCCCCTGCCCGCTACTTGACGCATTTTCGCATCGAGCAAGCGCGACGGCTGCTGGAGACAACCAACCTCTCCGTCAAAACAATCGCCTATTCCGTCGGCTTTGAGGATCCCCTGTATTTTTCGCGCCGCTTCCGTGAGCTGGTCGGCTGCCCTCCTAGGACATACGCACAGCAGACATTAAGGGAGGAAAAGAGAGCTTGATTGTCAGTGCTAGCCGCCGGACGGATATCCCAGCACTGTATGAGCCGTGGTTCTTTCACCGTCTTAGCGAAGGGTTTGTTTGGGTTCGCAATCCTTTCAATCCACACCAGGTCAGCCGCATTCCTCTCTCACCTGATGAAGTCGATGCGTTCGTCTTTTGGACAAAAAACGCCGCGCCCATGCTGGCACAGCTTGACGCACTGCGGCCCTATCCGTTCTATTTTCAGTTCACCCTTACCTCCTACGGCCCGGACGTGGAACCTGGTCTGCCCTCCAAACGCACCGTCATCCTGCCCGCTTTTCTGCGGTTGAGCCGGCTCATCGGCCCGGAGCGCGTGATCTGGCGTTACGATCCTATTCTTTTTTCATCCCGCTACACGCCCGATTTCCATGCGCGCAGCTTTGCGGCGCTTGCCAAAGCACTTCAGGGATCCACGTATCGCTGCGTTTTCAGCTTTTTTAAACCGTATCGGAAGGCCGAGCGCAATGTGCAACCGTTGCGCCTGCTCAGCATGGATGAGGAAACCATGCGCAACCTCGTGCGCAGCATGGCGCAAACAGCACACGCATATGGCATGCAGCTTGAGGCCTGCGCCCAACCCATGGACCTGACCGCATATGGCGTCGGCCGTGCCCATTGTATCGACGCGCAGCTGCTTGAGCGCCTTTGCGGCATGCCCTTGAAAACAAAAAAAGACACGGGCCAGCGCCCTCTATGCGGCTGCGCTGCGAGCGTGGACATCGGCGCGTATAACACTTGCATTAACGGCTGTCTTTATTGCTATGCGAACGCAAATCCCCAGACAGTCATGACCCGTTTTCATGCGCATGATTCCGCCTCACCGCTTCTCTGTTCTACTCTGTCGCCGTACGACACAATAGCCGAAACAAAGGCTGCCTCTGTGCGGGTTAGCCAAACACGCCTAAAGCCGGACTGAGCCGCGCTCGCAGCAGCCTTCGGGAAAGACCCTCGCAGCCCTCTTCCGCTGTTTTCATGCACAGACGATGAACCGGGAAATAAGAAAAGGGGGGAGATGCATCTTCTATCCTTCAAAAGCCGTTCTATTAACAAATATATGAAGGAAAAGTTGTATAGCCGAGCGATTTTTCACGTTTCCGCCGGCAGCCGCACAGCGAACGTGGTGCCAACGCCAAGTTCGCTCTTGCATTGAAGCGTTCCACCGAGCTCGCGCACCAAGCGGCTGACAATTTGCAGCCCAAGTCCCTCGCCGCCTTCACCGCAGCAAAGGGCTTGGCACACCTCCGGTGCGATGCCTTTCCCCGTATCGGATACGCACAGCACCGTTTCCTCCCCGCTTTGCGCCGCCAAGACGTGCACGATGCCATCGGTGGGCGTGTAGCGTATGGCGTTGGAAATCAAATTGAACGCCACACGCTGCAACGTTTCACCATCGCAAAGTGCCGTTAGGCCCGCTGCAATATCGCTCAATAACTCCACGCCATAGCGTTGCGCACATGGCAAAAACGATTGACACACCTGCTCGAGCAGGGCACTCACATCCAACCATTGCCCGGACTTTTCCCCGTTGCTTTGGGGAGCGCGTAAAATATGGTCCGACAAATGAATCGCTGCCAACAGATTTCTGCGTAATGTTTGCCAATAGGCTTCCCGCTTTTCCGCAAGCTCAATGCCGGATTCCAGCATGCCAAGGGCCGCCAGCATCACATGCAGATGCGTTCGAATGTCGTGAACCCACTGCTGTATTTCCGTCGTTTGATCTTTTCCACGATCCATATGCGTCCCTCGCTGCTAAAATTCTTTTGGTTAGCTTTTGTCAATTATAACACAATTTTCAATTTTTGTCACGGGTAATTTACAATTTTTTAATAATTTCTTATCCTCTTCGTTCGACAAAAAGCGACAAAAAAAGGCCGCTCAAGCCAGGTGCTCCCGCGGCACATGTGCACATCGCTTACTGCTGCTTTCTTCCGAACCTGACAGGATTCACGCGGCAACATTGCACGGGACCCGGCTGTCATTGCAGCCGAAACGTAGTATAGCAGAAATCCGGTGGAAAATCAATCCCCGCCGCAAGGTGCGCTCAAAGCTCGCCATCGCCTGCCTGCGGCGGCGGAAGATGCTCACAAACCATGATCAACGCATCCTCATGGTTGTCCTCATAATACCGTTTACGGTATCCCACGTCGATAAATCCAACTTTATGATAAAGCGCCTGCGCGACAGCGTTGGAGCGGCGGACCTCCAACGTCATCCAGATGCAGCCTTCGTTAGCAGCCGCCTGCATCAGTGCACGTGTAACCATTTCCCCATAACCGCGGCCGCGCCAATCGGCCCGCACGGCGATGTTTGTCACATGTGCCTCATCGATGACAAGCCATACCCCAGCATATGCGATCACCTCGCCCTGCACCTCGACGACCAGATAACGTGCGCATTTGTTTTCCGTAACCTCCCGCACAAACGAGGCGTGAGACCAAGGCACGCTAAAGCAGCCGCGTTCGATTTCCTCTACGGCGTCCACATCCTCAAGCGTCATGCGGCGCACGACAGCGTTTTCTTCACGCATGAGCGGCCTCCCGCGCTTCGCGCTCCCGTTCAGCCTGGGGCTTGCGCAGATAATACGGCATGACGCCATGCCAAGGCAGCGCCGTCTCCGGGCGCAGCAGCGCCAGCGACGCCACGGCTGCCGCGCGCAGGTTGATGTCACTTGGCGGGGCAAAACAGGCACGCGCGCCCAGGCGCGCCGCAATCGCCTCGCGATGCTTAAGCGCGCCATCCCCCAGAAAACAGCATGGTTCCTGCGGTAGAGCGGCTAAGAAATCATCGAGCTTCAGCGCACTATCAGGCAATATGCACTCACCGCTGCGGTAAACCGCACAATACACTTGTCCAGCGCGCGCGTCCTGTAACGGGCAGACGGGACCGCCAAAAAAACGCGCCCCATAGGCAATCGCTTCCAACGCATTGACGGGAACGCAGGGGATTTCAAGCGCATGTGCCAGCGCCTTGGCCGTTTCAACACCGATGCGCACGCCTGTAAAAGACCCTGGCCCTACCGTTACCGCCAGCGCGTCGAGCTGGGCAACCTCAATCCCGAGCGATACCAGGGCGTCATCAATCAGCGGCAAAAGCCGCTGGGAATGCGTCAAACCCGTGCGCTGAAAAGCCTCATAGACAATTTCGCCGCCCTTTGCGATAGCTACGGAAAGAGACGGCCCCACCGAGTCCATTGCAAGCAATAAATTTACAGCCATATTTCCCGGAAGCCGCCGCAAGGATTAATGGCAATGCGACGTTCCCCCTCCTTCTGCGCATACTCAATGGTGACTTCCAACCGCCGGGGCGGCATGGCGCCTTCACATTTTTCCGGCCATTCTACCAGGCAGACGGCGCCCTCGTCCATTGCCTCATCAAGCCCCGCGTCGTAAAACTCATTTTCGTCCGCAAGGCGATATAGATCCAGATGGTTAAGACGCACAGCGCCGTCATGGCAATGCATGAGTGTAAACGTTGGGCTAGATACGGGACTGGAAACGCCAAGCCCTTGCGCCACGCCGCGCGCAAACACCGTCTTCCCCGCTCCCAGGTCTCCCCGAAGCAATACGACGTCCCCAGCGCGCAGCAATCCGCCAAGCTTTCTGCCCAGTTCCTGCGTTTGCAATGCGTCATGCGTAAGCAATTGGCCCGTTCCTCTCTTTCGCAGCCCTTTGCGCCCGCGCATGGCGCTTCCATCAACAGCGCGGCCCCCAATCCTATATGGATTAGGGGCCGCACGCGGTTTTACAAGCGGTTCGCGCAGGCGGCAACGCCATTATAGCGCCGCGCATGCTTCTCTGTAAAGCCCACCCTTATTCCGGAAAAACCACTTCGCACGACCCAACCGGACGGATATATAGCGGCCGGCAAGCGCCGTCGCCAAAGACTGCGTCCATTTCTTTTTTGTACTCTGCCATCATTTCATGTGGCACAAACCCAAGGATCGTTCCGGCAAACCCACCGCCATGCACGCGCCATGCGCCGCGGCCTTCGAGCATGCGCTGGCTTAACGCCAACGCCAGCGCTAGCGGCTGGCTCTTGGGAAACGCCACCACGTTTTGCAAAAGCTTCCATGAACTTTCGCCGGAAGCGATGGTCAAGCGCAGGAATGATTGTAGGTCATCATCGCGCAACGCCTGCACCTGACGTAGGACACGTTCATTTTCGTCGAAAAAGTGCAATGCACGCAGCACAGCGCGATCGCCCAGTTTCGCACGGAGCGACGGAATGGCCTGGTAAAACGCATCGAAGGGAACAAAGCGGAGTTTCTCTTCCCCAAAGCAGTGCGCCACCGCATGCATTTCTTCAGGGATGGCCGCATAGGCGTCCGTTAAATCGTCATGACTGCTATCCGTGCCGACGTTCGCAAGCGCAAAGCCCTTGGCGGAAAAATCATAGGAGAGCATCTCGATTTCCGCCTCCGGCTTTTTAAAGTCAATGGCGACCATGCCACCCACGGCGCAGGCCATTTGGTCCATGAGGCCGCTTGGCTTGCCAAAATAGTTGTTCTCCGCCTTTTGGGCAATGCGCGCGCTCAGCGGCGCGTCGATATCGCCCGCGTTAAAGAGGCAATCGAAAATCCTGTTGATAAGGATTTCAAACGCAGCCGACGAAGAAAGCCCTGAGCCGATCAATACATTTGAGGTGATTGCGGCATCAAATCCGCCCACGCGGTAGCCTGCCTCTTTTAAATAGGCCGCGCAGCCACGAATGATGCTGGCTGTAGTGCCCATTTCCTCCTTACGCGGGGAGAGGTTTTCCAAAGGAACAATTACTGGCGCAAACCCTTCGCTATATACGCGCACGACGTTGCCACCGTTTTGCTGCGCCGCAGCAATTGTGTCGAGATTCACCGACGCCGCCAGCACGCGTCCCAGCTGGTGATCCGTATGGTTTCCGCTGATTTCCGTGCGTCCCGGCGCGGAAAAAAACCGGGGAGTCCCCAAATCTTGAAACAGCTCGCCAAAGCGCGCAGCGAGGCGTTCATAGCGCATGCGCTGCCCTTCGAGGTCATCCTGCGCATATAGCGCCGAAAAATCGACCTGATTCGTCACCATTCAAAATCCCTCCCAATCCTCCGGGAGTATTGTTTCATCTTTCCAGGAATTTGTCAAGATTCATGATAATTTTGAATATAGACGTTTTTCCATTGTTTCAAACAAAGTTCCTGCTATACTGAAGAAAGGGGGGATTGAATGATGAACGCGCTCAATAAACTTTTGGATTTTGCCCAAGCACACGGCCTATTGCTCGCCGAGGACCGGGCCTTTGGCATGAATGCGCTTTTAAACGCCCTTGGCCTCTATGCCCCGCCCGAGGATGGATGTGAGGAGATTGCCCCGCCGCCGCCCACTGTCGGCCCTATTTTGGATGAGCTGTGCAATTTTGCCATCGCCCGTGGCATTCTCGAGGACACGCCCTATGAACGGGAGCGCTTCGGCGACCATCTCGTCAGCTTGCTCCTGCCTCCGCCTTCCGTCATTGCGCAGCGCTTCCACAGCCTGTACGACCGGTCCGGGCCTGCTGCCGCTACCGCCTGGTATTATGATTTTTGCCGGGCTTCCAATGCAATCCGCGTGGACAGCATTCAAAAGAATATTGGCTATTCTGCCCCATCGCCCTATGGAAAGCTTGAAATCACCATCAACCTTTCCAAACCGGAAAAGGACCCGCGTGAAATTGCCAGGCAAAGGAGCATGCCCTCCATCGGCTACCCGCTTTGCATGCTCTGCCTGGAAAACGAAGGGTATGCCGGGCGTCCCGGCTATCCGTCGCACGAGACGCTGCGCACCGTTTCCCTCAAGCTCTGCGGAGAAAACTGGCGCATGCAATACTCGCCCTACAGCTATTACGACGAGCACTGCATCGTCCTCAATGAGCAGCATATCCCCATGGTGATCGAACGCAAAACGTTTGCGCTCCTGCTTGATTTTGTCGATCAATTTCCGGAGTATTTCCTCGGCAGCAACGCCGATTTGCCCATCGTCGGCGGCTCTATCCTCAACCACAACCATTTCCAGGGCGGCCGTCACATCTTCCCGCTCGACCGTGCGCCAATCATCCGCCGCCTGCGCTGCAAGCGTTTCCCCGCCGTGCGCGTTGGTGTCGTCAAATGGCCGATGACCTGCCTGGAAGCTTGCTGTGAAGACCCGCAGCAGCTTGCAGATTTTTGCGACGCGCTGCTCTCCTATTGGCGCACTTATGACGACCCACAGGCGGATATCCTGCATGAAACCCAGGGCACGCCGCACAACACGCTCACGCCCATCGCCCGCAAAGAAGGCGATTGCTACATCATGCGCATCGTCCTGCGCAATAACCGCATCACGCAGGAACATCCGCTGGGCATCTTCCATCCGCATGCCGAGCTGCACCACATCAAGCGCGAGAATATCGGCTTGATCGAAGTGATGGGCCTCTTTATCCTGCCCGGCCGCCTGCGCGACGAGTTGGCCGGCCTGAAAGGTTACCTCACCGGCGAAAAGCCGCTCACCCGCCCCACACAGGAAGACCCGCTGTTTAAGCATTTCGATTGGATTTCCACGCTAGCAAACTCTTACGGCACGGCGCTGCAGGAGGCGGAAGCCGAAGCGCTATTGCGCCAATCGCTGTGCGATATCTGCACGCGCGTACTCGAGGACGCGGGCGTTTTCAAATGCACCGAAGCGGGACGGCGGGCGCTGTCCGCCTGCCTACAAGGCTTTGGCCTGGAACCCGTGGAGGAGGAAAGCGGCAAATAACCGGCCACCCTTGGCTAGGCGCGGCAGGAAGCAGGCAGACGCGCAACGCAGCGCAAAACTCCGTCCAAATGGCCAACGCCGCTAATTCATCCGCGAAACCGGGTTTTATCCTACCAAAAAGCAGCCTTGACGGCTGCTTCTTTTTTTGCAAGGAAAACCGCCCACCCAGCAGGAGGTTGGGGTTTTTCGATATAAAAAAAGCGCGCCTACGCGCGTCTGGCGCTCGGAAGGTACCGTGCGCCCGCCATTAAGACGCTTCGTCCGGCAGGCGCACAAGGAAAGTGCTTCCTGCACCCGGGCTGCTTTGAATCTCCACCTCACCCTGGCATAGCAGAACAATGCGCTTGACGAGCGCCAGCCCCAGGCCGTACCCCTTGAGGCTGTGCGACGCATCGCCCTGAAAAAACTTATCGAACACACGGCGCTGCGTTTCCTCATCCATGCCCGGTCCCTCGTCGCGCACGGAAAAAACAACGCTTTCCCCTTCCCGGCGACAGCAGATTTCCAGCGCGCCTGCGCGCGGCGAAAACTTGATGGCATTGCCAATTAGGTTCATCCAAACGTGCGAAAGCAACCCAGCATTTCCCGTAAGCGTAACCTGTTTCAGATCCAAATTTAGCGCAAGCTCTTTGGCTTCCCACTGCTTTTCCAGGAGCAAGATGCTCCCGCGGATCTCCTCGTCCACGCGGAATGGCGCTTTATCGGTGACAATATTTTGGTTTTCCAACTTGGAAAGCAGCAGGATGCTCGAAGCTAGGTTCGCCAGCCTGTCCGATTCCTCTGCAATGATGCCGGCATACTCTCGCCGCTGTTCTTCGGTAATGTCTTCGCGCTGCAGCTGGCGCGCAAAGCCACGGATGGAGACGATCGGCGTTTTAAACTCGTGCGAAAAGTTGTTGATGAAATCCTCGCGGAACAGCTCGATGCTGCCAAGCTCCGCCGCCATCTCGTTAAAGCTGCGCTGTAGCTCGTCAATTTCATCCACGCTTGTCCCCACTTCCACGCGCACGGAAAAATCCCCTTTGGAAACGCTGCGGGTCGCAGAAATCAGGTCGTCAATCGGGCGCAAAATGCGTGCAGAAATGAACACAGAAATGAACATGCCAATCAGCACGCTAAAGGGCAACAAAAGCAGCGGCCGTGTCAGCTGCGTCAAAAACGGGAACGGCACAATGCCAAACATCAATAACACGATGTAGGAAGAGCCTGTCAGCATGCTGGAAAGGAGCATGATAAAAAAGATTGACATCACCAGCAGCGTCCGCAAAGAGTGGCGATTTCTCATCCCTTTGCCACCGCCTTATATCCTAAACCGCGGACGGTAACAATTTCAAAATCGTTGTTTTCCTTAAACCGCTCGCGCAAGCGGTTGATGTGCACGTCCACCGTGCGCTCGTCCGATTCGGATTCCATATCCCACAGCTCGTCCATAAGCTGGCGGCGCGTAAAAATTTTGTTTTGGTAGCTCAGCAATTTAAAGAGCAGCAAAAACTCCTTGGGCGGGAGCGATTCCGTTTTCCCCGCATGCGATACCGTCATCGCGTCATAATCCAGCACGGTGGAGCCGACGGTCAGCCGGTGCTCGTTGGCGATGCGTGCCCTGCGCAAGAGGGCAGCCACGCGCAGGATCATCTCCTCCTCGTCCATGGGTTTGACCATGTAGTCGTCTACGCCCGCAAGAAAGCCGCGCTTTTTATCCGCAAGCGTCTCCTTTGCCGTCACCATCAGCACAGGAAGGTCACACCCGCCGTCGCGCAGCGTTTTTAAAAATGTAAACCCGTCCATGCGGGGCATCATCACGTCCAGCACGATCAAATCAACATGCTGGTGCTCCAGCACATCCAGCGCCTCCACCCCGTCGCATGCCGCGATGGGAAAATAGCCGTTTTGCTCCAGCACAGCCTCCATCAGCCGCCGCGTATGCGCATCATCCTCAACGACCATAATGTGAAACATCTTTTTCTCCTCCGCAGCGCGCAACGGCGCGGCACAGCCATTCCTTTTCCTTCACTATACACGCTTTCCCCGTCGCTGTCAAGGCCGGATTTTCCCAGGCCACCCAAGCGCTCTCATACCTGGCAAAACAGCAGGAAAAACGCAACCGCCAGCAGGTCCGCACATCCACCCGGGCTTAAATTGCGCGCAATAAACGCTTCATCCAGCGCCTGCGCCGCCGCAATTTCGTCCCCGCCCTGCGCCAGCAGCCGCGCCGCTTCGGCGCGCACCTGGGCCGGAGCCTGTGCGCCGCCGCGCCGTGCAAGGTTCGTATCTTCCGCCGCGGCCAATAGGCGCAGCAACGCGCCAACGCCCGCAGCGTTCACGTCCTTCCCCTGCGCCCGCGCCCGGGAGAGCGCCTCAAGTGCCACCTCTGCCGTTTGAAAACCGCTAAGCGCTTCCGCGCGCGCGCCAAAGAGCGCGCCGCCATGGGTAGCGGCAAAGCGTTTGCACGCTTCTTCGGCCATCACCGCCGCCTCACGGCGCATCTGCTCCGTATCAAACGCCTCTTGCGTCTGGCGCAGGTATCCTCTGGCCGCGCAGAGCAATCCCAGCGAAAAAATCGCGCCTTTATGGGTATTGGCGCCACCAGACGCCTCACACATGGCCCGTTCTGCGCCCCGCCCCAAATGCTGAACGCGCAAAAAGCGCTCCGGCGCCGGGAGCTCTCCGCAGCGCAGGCCACAAAGCGTGCACTCACGAAAATACGGCGCCAGCGCCGCCGCACTGCCCATGAAAGAAAAAAAGTCCATGTCCCGGTGCGCACCGGCGTTTGCCCGGTCTACCAGGCCGGGCTTTGGCGTGACGGCCACCTCGTAGAGCAACGCGCGCAGCGCCAACGACATCGTTTGCGCCGCATATTTTTCGTCCAAATAGGCGTTGAGCGACTCCTCCACATGCGCGCGCAGCGCGTCCACGCCATGCGCGCGGCTACGGGCGCATTCCGCCGCAGGGCGTCCGCATAAAAAGCACCGCCGGACCGGCGCGCCTACGCGCTCCCGTTCAAGCTTCTCGCCCGCGGCATCGAGCACGTCAATGTCAAAAAAGCGCCCGATGGCGCTATGTTCTTCAATGGCGCAGCACAGCGCCTTCACGCGTTCCGCGTCCGCTTCCACGCAGAAAAAGCCATCACATCCTGTCGTCTCCCGGCGGATACGGCGCTCGTGCACGCGCACGCCCTCCGATGCAAGCGCAGCTTCGATCTGCTCCACGCCGTCGTCAAACGCCATGCGCACGAGCGTCCCATCCTTGATGGGCCCTGGCATGTTGAGCGTGAAGGAAATCAGCGGCAGGCAATGCTTAGCGCGCAGCTCCCGCTGCGCCAGCGCGCGCGCCTCCCGGGCTGCGAGCATCTGCGCAAGTGTCACCTCATCCCCCCAGCGCACAATCATGGCGCGCCTCCTTCAAGTGCTTGTGCGCAAAGCTTCGTGCCGTCATATGCCGCCACCAGGCGGTGGTGCGGCGGACAAATACAAAACTCTTCCTCATTCCACTGGCCGTTTAGAAGCTTTTCCATCAGCCGCAGGCTTCCCTGCACCCGCTCAAACGCCCAGCCGTTCTCCTGCGCCATTTCGTGCGCTGCCTGCTCATAGGCAGGGCTTTGATGTACAGGCAGGTCAATCAGCGCGCAACGGTTATAGTTGTGCGCCCATTGTTCCTCTTGCTCAAGAAGATATTCAGCGCTTTCCTCGTCAAACCGCTCGGCATATTGGCGGAACCTGCGCTCGCGCCTTTTGGCGCGTTCTTGTTTTGTTCCCGCGCTCAGCTCAACCCAACCGCTGCTGAGCCAATACGTGCCGCTGTGCGCCTGGAACTGCTCCAAATAGCGCGCTTGCGCGCCGAGCAAGAGCGCGATGCAATCATCCGTCCGCGGCACAACCAGCGGGATATCGCCGCTTTCCAGCCCAAGCACGCCGTTAGAGCACAGGCCGTAACCGAGCGCGATCGCTTCCGGAGCAAAGCGCGTACGATCTGTACGCACATTTTCTTCAATGGTCCGAATTTCATCAGCCAGCGAGATGCGGAGCGCATCCGGCGTCTGGTGCAGCCCCTGCGGCAGCCACGTGATTTCAATGATGTTCGGGCTCATCGCCGCCAGATAGCTCAACTCCCGCGTCAAAACGCGGCATGCAATGACATGAATGCGCATATTCCCTCCAGGTTTTTGCGCAAAAGCGCTTTTCCTTTCCTCCCCGGTTTGTTATACTATGCGCGCGGAGGATTGTTACCATGAATGATGCAATTATTATAACAGATTCGGGCCGAAAGACAACCCCGTTTACCCCGCCCCAGCGCCTGGATGCGCTGCTTACAGCCGCTGGTATGCTCCTGCCAATGCCATGCGGTGGGCGCGGCGTATGCGGAAAATGCCGTGTTATTGCCTCGGGTGCGCTGGAATCGCCGGACGATGAGGAGCGCGCGCTCATCGGCTCTGCGCTCACGGACGGTGTGCGCCTTGCTTGCCGTGCAATTGCGGTGGGCGATGTGCAAATCCGCGTGCCATCGGCCACAAATGATCGCATCCAAACGCAGGGAGAGGGCGCACTCTGCGCGGACGACCCGTGGAGCGACGGGCTTTGCGTCGCCATTGACATTGGCACAACAACCGTTGCCGCCTATTGCTACCATGCAGACACGGGAGAGCGCACCGCCTGCGCCGCTGCGCCAAACCCGCAGGCCGCCTTTGGCGCCGACGTCATCTCCCGCATGGAAAAGGCGGAAGCGGGCCAAGCCGACGCGCTGCGCACCGCAATCGAAGATTGCTTGCGCACGCTTATCATGCGCCTTTGTCCACCTCAGCACGTCCATGCCGCCGTCATCACAGGCAACACGGCCATGCTTACGCTGCTCACAGGCGAAAGTCCTTCGCCGCTTTTGCGCGCGCCGTTTCATATGGTGCAGCCGTTTGGCATTTTTATTGACCCCAAACCTTTCGGCCTGTCCGCCTCGGCAAAAGTGTTTTTGCCGCGCTGCATTTCGGCTTATGTGGGTGCGGATATTACCTGTGCCTTACTAGCTTCCGGCCTGTTTGCCGGTGGTCTGCCGCGCCAAGG
>DVLH01000179.1 GCA_018715585.1 Candidatus Aphodomonas merdavium | reverse complement strand
AACACATACGCCAGCGCCAGCAGCTCCGAGAGGGAAACGCCCAGCAGCGCGCCCGCGGCCGCCCATACCAGGCCGAAGCGCAGGCCGTATATGGCAAGCGGCAGGGAAAACACAAGTTTCCCTACCTGCTCTATCATCTGCGAAACCGCCGTAGGCTCCATGTTGCTGTGGCCCTGGAGAAAGCCGCGAAACGCGGACATGACGGAAACAATCAGCACGGCGGGCGCCAGGGCGATAAAGCCGACGGAGATTTCGGGATTGCGGCGCTGCGCGGCCAGCGAATCCGCGCTGGCAATCATCAGAATCATCAGAAACAGCCCGATGCAGCTCAGCACGGGCAGGGCCGCGCGCAGGACGGCGCGGGCGTCGCGGTGGCGGCCCAGCGCAACGCTTTCGGATACCAGGCGCGAGATGGCCACCGGGATACCGGCGGTCGAGACGGCCAGAAGCATGGTGTAGGTGGGATAGACCAGCTGATACAGGCCCAGGCCTTCCATGCCGATAGCATTGGTCAGCGGGATGCGGAAGAGCATGCCAATCACCTTGGACAGCAATCCGGCAATGCTCAGAATCGCAACCCCGCCCAAAAAGCCGTTTTTCTTCTGGCTCATAGTTCCTCCATCCAATAGAAAACCGCAATCTGCCCTTCTATTATAGCAAATTGCGGTAAAATGGCAAGCGCTGCGCCATCGTCAGGAAGCCAGGCAAGGCGAGCCGATGCAGCGACGGCTTTGAACTACTGCTCCATCTGCCGTCCGACGATGCCGGCGGTGGTCTCGGCGACCTTCAGCTCCGTATCGCCCATCTTGACGCCCTGCTCTCTGCTGAGCAGCAGCACGCCGCCGATGGCTTCTCCGTCGGCAATGATGGGGGAAAAGACCTGCGCGGTGTAGGGGACGCCGTCTTCCTCGTTGGTGACGGCGAAAACCTTGCCGCCGCTGGAGCGGTTGATGGCCATGCTCTGCCGCCCTGCAATGGCCGCCTCCAGGTCGCGGCTGATCGGCTTGTCCCACAGCTCCTTGCGCGGGACGCCGGATGCGGCGACGACCATATCGCGGTCGCAGATGCAGGCGATATGGCCCAGGGAACGAAACAGGGACTCGGTATAGTCCTTGGCAAACGCGGCAATTTCGCCAATGGGGGAATACTTTTTCAGAATGACTTCGCCGTCACGGTCGGTGTAGATTTCCAGCGGGTCGCCTTCGCGAATGCGCAGGGTGCGCCGAATTTCCTTGGGAATGACCACGCGGCCCAGTTCGTCGATTCTGCGGACAATGCCCGTAGCTCTCAAAGCAAACGCCTCCTTGTGTCTTTGAATCCTTCGCGGTTTGACGCGCCTAGTATGAAGCCGACGGGAAGTTTTTATGCCGCGATTTGCTCGGTTGCTTTTTGCGCGTTCAGCGCGTATAATATTTGTAGCGTGCAATTCATGAGACAGGAGGAGTATCATGACATCGGTTCAAATTCGTTTGTGTCTGGCCGAGAACGTTAAGGCTTTTGTCAATGCGGTCAACCGGTATCCCTTTGATATGGACCTGCGTTCGGGCCGCCATGTGGTGGACGCCAAGTCCATTTTGGGCATTTTCAGCCTCGACCTTTCCAAGCCGGTCACGCTGGAAATCCATGCGGACGACTGCGGCGCCCTGCTGGAGGACATCGCGTCCTTCATCGTCTGACCGCCATGCAGCGCCGTCCTTCCGACCTGGAAAACAAGCTCCTGCTGCTGCACGCCGTAGACCGCCTGGGCGCGGTGACGGCGCCGCAGCTTTTGGCGTTCATGGCGGAAAATGACGGCATGGATTACATCACGCTCCAGCTGTGCCTGGCGGAGCTGGACGACGCAGGGCTGCTGCGCCGCCGCCCGCACGCGCTGGGCATGCTCTATACGCTGACCGGGGAGGGCCTTGACACCCTGTCCATGTTCCGCGCGCGCGTGCCGCATTCCCGCCTGGAGGGCATCAACCGGGTCGCGGACAACTGGCGGATACGCTTCCGGCGGGAAAGGCAGATGCTTTCCGATTTTGAACGCGCGCCCAACGGCGATTATGCCGTGCGCCTGCGCGTGATGGAGCGGAACGAGCCGCTGCTGGATATGACCATTTCCGTGCCCACGCACGGGCAGGCCCAGCGCATGTGCGACGCGTGGGCCGCGCGCGCGGGGGATATCTATGCGCATATCATGCATGCGCTCGGAGAAGAACAGACGCCGCAAAAATGAAAGAATGTGCGGGAATGCACGCACTGCAAGCCGTTTGCCCGCGCCGGGAGGGCGGGCGCCATCATACCCGCAGGCCGGTAAGGGCCTGCGCCTTAACGGCCTGCTGCGGTGATGTGCGGCAATCGCGACGAATCAGAGGGGCTTGCGGTAACGGCCGTGCATGCGGATTTCAAAATCGTATCTGCCGCCGATGATGCTGCAATGGTCGGCGCAGACCGGCTTGCCGGCGCTGTAGCAGTTTCGTATCAGATAGATGAGCGCCGTGCCTACGGGAACCTGAAGCATTTCCGCCTCGGAAAAGGAAGCGGACTTGGCGGTAATCCGGTCGTAGGCCGAATCAATGACAATGCCGTATTCCGTTTCCAGAAAATCATAGAGGCGATGAAATTTTCCGGAGTGCCGCTCTATGCCGGGGACTGCTTCCGCCCGCAGGTAGTTGTGCATGATGGCGATGGGTTTGCCATCTGCGAGTTGTATGCGCTGAATGCGGATTAACGTAGCGCCGGGGGCGACCTCCAGCTCGCGGGCCAGTTTCTGCGACGCCTCGATGCGGTCAATATACATGCTCTTGGGCACGACGGTAAAACCCTTGCGCTCCAGCGTTTCAGAAATGGACGTCACTTCGTTCAGGTTCTGACGGGTGCTGAAATCCAGCACCACCGTCCCGCGTCCCTGTTGGGCCAGGACAAATCCCTCGCGCGACAGGTTTTCCACCGCTTTGCGGACCGTCGTCCGGCTCACGCCGAACTGGCGTTC
>DVLH01000178.1 GCA_018715585.1 Candidatus Aphodomonas merdavium | reverse complement strand
GCCGCGGAGGCAGATGTGGGCGCATTCGAGTTCCTACAGCGCATTATCAAACGCCATAAAGCAGTTTAGCATAATCGGGAAACGGCGCGCAGTCCGCAGGCATGATTAACTCCAACCCGTCCGCCGTCTGGCGCAGCGCTTGCATGGCCGGCAGCACGGCGTCACGCGCAAGATAGGCGCATTCGCGCGTTCCATCCTGTCCATCCATTTCATGGACGGCATTTTTGAGCGCAGCGATTTCCACATACAATTCATCACACAGCGAAGATAATTCCTCCAGGAGCGATTCTTCCGTCGCGGTAGAGAGCGCGTCGGAAACGGCACGCTTTGCCATGATCATGTCGCAGATGCGTTTTTGCGCTTTTAGCCCCGCAGGCAGCACGCTCTGGCGTGCCATATCCAGCATCGTCACCGCTTCAATGCGGATTTCCTTGCTGTAATTGTGCAAAAGGATTTCCGAGCGGGATTGGATTTCGGCCGCATTCAACACATGGTATTTTTCAAAGAGCGCCACATTCTGCGGCAACCCATAGCGATCCACCGCATCCGGCGTGGTGCGCAGGTTCAGCAATCCGCGGCGCTGCGCCTCCTTTTCCCACTCAATATCGTAATTGTTGCCGCTAAAGAGGATGCGGCGATGTGCCCGAATGGTGCGGCGAATAATCTCCGTCATCTTGGCCTTGACATCCTGCACGCCCTCCAGCTCGTCAGCAAACTTGCCAAACGCCTCCGCAGCGATGGTGTTGAGCATCATATTAGCGCAGGCGATTGACTGGGACGAGCCGACCATGCGGAACTCAAACTTATTCCCCGTAAAAGCGAAAGGCGAGGTGCGGTTCCTGTCCGTCATATCACGAGGGAAGCGCGGGAGCGTATGCACGCCAATGACCATCTCTTCTTTTTCGCCCGCCGTGTAGGGATCACCGCGCTCGACGGCGTTGAGGATTTCGGTCAAATCATTTCCCAGGAAAATGGAAACGATCGCCGGAGGCGCCTCCTGCGCTCCCAGCCGAAAATCATTGCCTGCGCTGGCAGTGGAAAGGCGCAGCAAATCCTGGTGATCATCCACCGCCTGGATCATTGCGCATAGGAATAGTAGAAATTGCGCGTTTTCATACGGCGATTTGCCGGGATCAAACAGGTTTTGCCCCAAATCCGTGCGCAGCGACCAGTTGTTATGCTTGCCCGAGCCGTTCACCCCGGCAAACGGTTTTTCGTGCAGCAGGCATGCCAAAGAATGGCGCTCGGCAATGCGCTTCATGCGCTCCATGGTAATTTGGTTTTGATCGGTGGCAAGGTTTGTGCTGGCATACACCTGCGCAAGCTCATACTGGGCGGGCGCGGTTTCATTGTGCTCCGTCTTTGCCGGGACGCCCAGCGCCCACAAATCCTCGTTCAGGTCGCGCATGAACGCCTGCACGCGCGATTTAATCGTGCCGAAATAGTGGTCCTCCAGCTCCTGGCCCTTCGGCGCGCGCGCGCCAAAGAGGGTGCGTCCGGTAAAAACGAGGTCCTTGCGGCTGTTGTACATCTCCCGGTCAACGAGGAAATACTCCTGCTCCGCGCCCACCATCGCCGTCACATGGCGTACCTGCTTGTTTCCAAGCGCATGCAGCAAGCGCACCGCTTCGCGGTTGAGCGCCTCCATTGAGCGCAATAGCGGCGTTTTTTTATCCAGTGCCAAGCCGTTATAGGAGCAAAATGCCGTTGGAATGCAAAGCGTGCTATCCTTGATAAACGCATAGGACGTCGGATCCCAGGCCGTATAGCCACGGGCCTCGAACGTATTGCGCAACCCGCCGGAAGGCAGGCTGGAGGCATCCGGCTCACCGCGTACGAGCTCCTTGCCTGAAAATTCCATGATCACACAGTCGCTGCCTTTCGGCTGCAAGAAGCTGTCATGCTTTTCCGCCGTGATCCCCGTCATCGGCTGGAACCAGTGCGTATAGTGTGTCGCCCCTTTTTCCAGCGCCCAATTCTTCATCGCTGCCGCTACCACGTCCGCGATTTGCAAATTGAGCGGGCGGCCTTCACGCGCCGTTTTTTGCAGCGCACGGAACACGTCCTCGGGCAGGCGCTCCTGCATTGCCTTTTCTCCAAACACCATGCTCCCAAACATATCAAACGCGGTTGCCACGGCCAATCCCCCCAGGCATTATTTGCTAAACCGTTGTGAAGTATATCGCCTCTGCCTTGTCCGCGTCAAGCTTTGCAGCCAAAGGCAGGCAAAAAAAGCGCTGATGCTTGCCCAGCAGCGTACATTTTGCTATACTTTTTCTATTCTTTGTAGACCAGGAGGCAAGCATGGATCAAATTTGGGCGCGTGTGATAGCGCGCCACCGCATTGTAAAAAATGAAACCGTTCCCTTCGACGGTTCTCTCTTGGACGCGCTCAACGCGCTGTGCGCGCGCATGGATCTGCCGCGCCCAATGATTTTGCCAAAACACGAGCGGGAGTGGGAACAATTTGGGCAAATGCATTTTACCAAAGACCACTTTGTCGAATCCTTTCCATATGATAAATTGGAAATCGAGCGCATTGGTACGGATGAAAGACCATCGCGTTCGATGGACCCGCGCAACGGCTAGCGCGCATAATCGCTCCATTTTCGGGACATGTTAACCTCAGTCTCGAAGAAAAGGAGTTGATTGAATGGATCGCGTATCCCTGCTTCTGGTCATCATCGGCGCCATTAACTGGGGGCTGATCTCGCTGTTCCAGTTTGACTTGGTCGCCTATCTTTTTGGTGGGCAAAGCGCGCTGGTCAGCCGCATTGTCTATGGCCTTGTAGCGCTGGCCGGGCTTTGGTGCATTTCACTGTTGTTCCGCCGCAATGAAACCGCCGAGGACCATGTATAACGCGCGCCGTCCTTGACATTCGCTTAAGCTCTTGCCTATAATGTTTCCAACAAGGAGGCGTTTATGGCAGGAGTTTTTGTTTTGCTCGTCTACCTGCTCGGCGGCGTTGTGATCATGCGCGCCGTGCTATGGGAGAAAAGCCCCGTGCTGCGCGTGTGGCTGGGGATGTCGCTGGGTGTGGCGTTACTAATGTGGCTGCCGGTGCTGTTTGCGTTTGTTTTCCGCTTTACGATGACGGCGGAGCTGTGTGCGCTTGCCACGCTGCTTGTGCTGTGCAGCGTTGCTGTTTTTGCCGCACGCAAGCGCGCGCAAGTGCCCTGCAAGCTTTCCGCATCGGACAAGCCGCTGCTCATCGCGCTGCTTCTCTTTGCGCTGCCGATGACGGTGCTCTCCGGCTATCTGCAATGGTCGCACACGCTCAAAGAAGTTGACGGTGCGC
>DVLH01000177.1 GCA_018715585.1 Candidatus Aphodomonas merdavium | reverse complement strand
CCCATTGCGCCCGCCCCGAGTATCGCGATGTTCATTGCTTGCCTTTCTTCGCTCCACCCGCCGTCTCGCCCGCAGCCCTGCGGCGCTACAGAATGTTGATTATGTGGTGGACGCGGTAATTTACCTTGCATCCCGTCTGTCGGGAATCGAACCTTGAAACTTAAAATTTCCATCGATTGCAAATCGAGTATAGCATATGACGGACAGGAAAGCAATACCCAATTTTATTTTTTTTGAGACAAAATTTTTCGCACACTGTCGGCGATATTTGCAAACAGGCGGTTTGCAGCGCGGTTGAGGTTCAACGGCGCTGCCAAGGGGAGGGCGGCGCGTCATATCCAATATTTTTGCAATCGATTTGCATTTGCGGCGCGGGTCGAGCGTTGCTTCGGCCCTGCGCCCGCCGCGCAGAACCGGGACGCCGCTCGCCCTCATGCGGGCGTGCGGACGGCGTCAGCCCTGCGCCGGAGCGTGCGCGGCGGCATGCAAAAGAACTCGGGGATGGCCGAATAGCCCTGCTTCCCACGCAGGGCTTTTGGCGCTGCTTTTCTACCGGCGCGCCCGGCCTAAATTTGACGCTGCGCGCACTGCGTGCGGACGGCTGGCGGCGTGTGCCACCACATAATCAACATTCTGTAGCGCCGCAGGGCGGCGGGCGAGACGGCGGGTGGAGCGAAGAAAGGCAAGCAATGAACATCGCGATACTCGGGGCGGGCGCAATGGGGAGTCTGTTTGGGGGATACCTGACGAGGGGGAACGAAGTTTACCTGGTGGATGTGAACGCAGCGCGCGTGGAGGCGATCGAGCGCGAGGGGGTGTGGATTCACGAGCAGGACGGGACGGAAGGGCAGTACCGCCCGCACGCGGTGACGGATGCGGCCGGGCTGCCGGAGATGGACCTGGTGATCGTATTCGTGAAGGCGATGCACACCGAGAGCGCCTTGTCCGCCAACCGGGCGCTGATCGGGCCGGGGACGTACCTGATGACGCTGCAAAACGGCGCGGGCCACGAGGCGCGGCTGCTGCGGTACGCGGACCGGGATCATGTGATCATCGGGACGACGCTGCACAACGGATCGCTGCTGGAGAACGGGCACGTGAACCACGGCGGCGGCGGGCAGACGACGATCGGGCTGCTGGGGGGCGCAAGCGAGCGGATCGCGCACATTGCAAAAGCGCTGAGCGCCTGCGCTCTGAGCTGCAGCACGTCGGACCAGGTGCGGCGGCAGATCTGGAGCAAGCTGTTTTTGAACACGGCGGCCAGCTCGCTGACGGCGATACTGCAGGTGCCGCTGGGGTTCATACTGGAGGATGCGCACGCGCGCGGCATGATGCGGCGGCTGGCGCAGGAAGCGGTGGCGGTGGCGAACGCGGAGGGGCTCGGCGAGCCGTTTGACGCGGAGGAGGTCATCGCGGGGATCGAGACGGTGCTGGCCAACGCCAGGGGCGGGTATACGTCGATCTATGCGGATGTCAGGGCCGGCGCGCGGTCGGAGGTGGATACGATCAGCGGGTCGGTGGTGGAGGCGGCGAAGGCGGCGGGGGTCGCGGCGCCGTGCCACGAGATGGTGGTGTCTCTGATCCACGCGCTGGAGCACCGGAACGCACAGGAGGGAAAGGCATGAGCGTATACGAACTGAACGGGCTGCGGGTGATCGACCTGACGAAGTATCTGGACCCGGCGGCGGAGACGCGGCGGTGCCACCTGTACCGGTTCAACACGGGCGGGCCGATTCCGGACTACCACACGATCATGGATCTGACGAGCCATCTGGGGACGCACTGCGAGTGCCCCTATCACCATGACGACAACTGGCCGGACGCGTCGGCGCTGCCGCTGACGAGCTTCATGGGGCGCGGGATCTATGTGACGGTGGAAGGGGTGGAGCCGAACGGGTATATCACGGGCGCGGTGCTGGACCGTGTGCTGGGGCAAAAGGTGCGGCCCGGGGACGTGGTGATCCTGGACTCGCCGTACAAGCTGGAGCCGTTCACGGCAAAGACGAACACGGCGGAGGACAGGCGGCTGTTCGTGAACGGGGAGACGGGGGAATGGATGGTGGCGCACGGGGTGAAGTGCGTAGGGTTTGGCGACGGGGTGTCGATTGAGAACCGGAACGAGGACGTGAAGCCGTTCCACGACGTGTGCATGGCGAAGAACATCACGTTCCTGGAGGTGCTCAAAAACCTGGACGAGCTGCGTCAGGAGACGTTCTTCATCTCCTTCGCCCCGCTCTATATCAAGGGCCTCGACTCCTGCCCCGTCCGCGTCTATGCCATTGAAGGGCTGCCCGGATTCTGAAAACCGGGAACATCGGAAAGGTTCAGCTTCATATCATGGAAAAGAAAAAAACTCTTCGAGAACTGCTGGAAAAAGGACAGGTCTTTGCTCCCTGTATCTGGGATTGCGTCACAGCGCGTTCTGCGGAACTTTGCGGCTTCGGCGCTACCGTACTCAGCAGCGGCGCGCTCGCCTGGAGCATGCTTGGCATGCCGGATCTGGGTTTGCTGACGGTCGACGAGGTTGTCTTTGCAACGGAACGCATCGCCCAGTTTTCCTCAATCCCGTTGATCATTGACGCGGAGGACGGCTATGGCGAAAGCCCGATCCATACCTATCGCACCGTTTCCCGGCTGGC
>DVLH01000176.1 GCA_018715585.1 Candidatus Aphodomonas merdavium | reverse complement strand
ATCTGCGCGACGTGATCTTCCCCATAGCGCCGGGCGACGTAGTCGATCACCTCTTGCCGCCGCTCGTAACAAAAGTCGATGTCCAAATCGGGCATGGAGATGCGCTCGGGGTTTAAGAACCGCTCGAAAATGAGGTTATACTTGAGCGGGTCGATGGCCGTGATGCCGAGCGTATAGGCGACGATCGAGCCTGCGCCGCTGCCGCGGCCGGGGCCGACCATAATGCCGTTTTCCTTTGCATATTTGATAAAATCCCAGACGATGAGGAAATAATCGACATATCCCATCTTTTCGATCGTTTCCAGCTCATAGTCCAGCCGTTTTTGCGCGGAACCGTCGTCCTGCGGATAGCGTTCGGCCAGGCCGCGCTGGCATTCACGGCGCAAAAGCTGCGGCGCCGTCGTGCCCTGCGGCAGCGGATAGGCGGGAAGATGGATGGTTTTAAAATCGAACGAAACCTCGCAGCGCTCGGCAATTTCCACCGTTTTTTCAAGCGCTTGCGGCCACTGCGGAAAGACCGCCGCCATCTCCTCGGGCGTTTTCAAATACAGCTCGCGCGTGTTCATGCGCATGCGGTTTTCATCCTCGAGCGTTTTGCCCGTCTGGATGCACATGAGCACTTCCTGCGCTTCGGCATCCTCCTTGCGCAGGTAGTGCACGTCGTTTGTCGCCACGAACGGTACGTCCATCTCGCGGGCGAGGCGTACCAGCTGCGGCAGCACCGTGCGCTCTTCGGCAATGCCGTGATCCTGGATTTCGATGAAAAAGTTCTCTTTTCCAAAGAGCGCTTGATAGCGCTCCACGTTGCGGCGCGCCTCGCCGTCGCGCCCGTTGAGCAGCGCCTGCGGGATATCGCCCTGTAGGCAGGCGGAGAGCGCGATCAGCCCCTGCGTGTGGCCTTCCAAAAGGCGGTAGTCGATGCGCGGCTTATAGTAGAACCCGCGCGTCCAGCCTTCGGAAACAAGGCGGGTCAGGTTTTTGTAGCCCTGCTGGTTTTCGCAGAGCAAAATGAGATGGTTGTATTCGCGCGCGGCGGCGCGGCGGTCGTCCATGTTCGGGCAGATATAGACCTCGCAGCCCAACACGGGGTGGACGCCGTGCTTTATCGCTTCGGAATAAAAATCGACGACACCATACATCACGCCATGGTCCGTGATGGCGCAATGGCGCATGCCCGCGTCCCGGACGGCGTCAAAAAGCCGCTCGATGCGGCAAGCGCCGTCGAGCAGGCTGTACTGCGTATGCAAATGAAGATGTGCAAATTCTGCCATGGGAACAGTATAGCACACAACGAAAGACCCAGACAAGCAAAACCGAAACTGCCGGCGGCAAACCGCCCAATGGCCCTCAGCCTTCCGCCCGCAGCGTATGCGTGGCGCCCCAATGCCCTAGCAGGGTGACGGAGGAAAAACCTGCGCTGTGCAGCGCCTGTGTTTCATTCTGGACGGTCAGCGGCGTGTCAAAGTGATAGCATGCGCCGCGCGGCGCGCCCTGCGTCAGGCGCAAAAGCTCCTGCCGGAACGCGTCCTCTTCCTGCTGCGAGCGGGCGAAATAATCCGTCACGATCAGGTATCCGCCCTTTTTCAGCGCCCGGCGCACTTTGGCATAGAGGGCCGCTTTTTCTTGCGCGGGAAAATGGTGCAGCGACTCAACCGACACGGCGGCGTCAAAGCACGCTTCGCCCAGCGGCACGGTGAAATACGATCCTTCGATCAGCGTGACGCGCTCGGGCGGAAATTTTTCTCGGAGCACGGCGAGCATATCGTGCGCCAGATCAATGCCCGTCACGTGTGCCGATGGGTTCAGGGCGAAATATTCGTTGAGCTCCAGCCCCGTGCCGCATCCAAGGTCCAGCACGCGCGCGCCTTGCGCCAGCGGCAAACAGCGCGCCGTAAACGGATAAAACACCGCTGCATCCTCGATGCAGGTGAGCTGATGCGCTTCGTACTGCTCCACCCTGCGGTTGAAAAACGCGGCCATTTCCTCCAGCATAAGGCCCTCCGGCTTTAATCTTCTTCGCGCGCGGTCTCCATCGCCGCTTGCACAAAGCCCACAAACAGCGGGTGCGGCCGGTTGGGACGGCTCTTGAACTCGGGATGGAACTGCACGCCGATATGGAAGCGCGCCCCCTGGCTCTCCACGGCTTCGACAATGCGGCCGTCCGGCGAGACGCCGCAGCAGACGAGCCCGGCGCCTTCCAGCTGCGCGCGGAAGGCGTTGTTGTATTCGTAGCGGTGGCGGTGGCGTTCGGAAATCTCCTGGCGCCCGTAGCACGAAAGCATGCGCGTGCCGTCCGCGATGTGGCAAGGATATGCGCCCAGGCGCATTGTGCCGCCCTTGGCGATTTCATCGCCCTGTCCCGGCATGAAATCGATGACGAGATTGCGCCGTCTTTTTGTAAACTCGCGCGAGTTGGCGTCGGCAATGCCGCAGACAGAGCGCGCATATTCGATTACGGAGACCTGCATGCCCAGGCAGATGCCGAAATAGGGGATGTTATTCTCGCGCGCATAGCGGCAGGCGCAGATCATCCCTTCGATGCCGCGGCTGCCAAACCCGCCCGGCACCAGCACGCCCGAGCAGTCGGAAAGCAGCTTGGGCGCAGTCTCATCCGTCACGTCCTCGCTGTCGATCCAGGCGATTTCCACGCCTGCGCCGAGCTTGAAGCCGGCGTGCGAGAGCGCTTCGACGACGGAAAGGTACGCATCGTGCAGGCGGATGTATTTGCCTACAATGGCGATGCGGACCGTGCGCCGCGCGCTGTGGATGCTGTGCACCATGGCGATCCAATCGGACAGGTCTGGCTCGTGCCCCTTGAGGTGCAGCGCGCGGCAGACCACGCGGTCCAGCCCCTCGCGCTGGAGCATCAGCGGCGCTTCATAGAGCGAGGAAACGGTTCTGTTTTCGATGACGCAATCAGGCTTTACGTTGCAAAAGAGCGCGATTTTGCGCTTGAGGTCGTCCTCCATCGGCTCATCCACGCGCGCGACGATCACGTCCGGCGCGATGCCCATCGCCTGCAATTCCTTTACGGAGTGTTGCGTGGGCTTGGACTTGAACTCGCCCGACGCCTGCAGATACGGCACGAGCGTCACGTGGATAAACAGGCAGTTGGCGCGGCCCACCTCGCTGGAAAATTGGCGGATGGCCTCCAGGAACGGCTGGCTTTCAATGTCGCCGATGGTGCCGCCGATTTCCGTGATCAGCACGTCCGCACCCGTCGCCTTGGCGCCTGCGCGGATGAAGCGCTTGATTTCGTTTGTGATGTGCGGGATGATCTGCACGGTCTGCCCCAGGTATTCGCCGCGCCGCTCGCGGTTGAGCACCGTCCAGTAGACTTTGCCGCTGGTGAGGTTGGAAAACTTTGTCAGATCCTCGTCAATAAACCGTTCGTAATGGCCCAGGTCCAGGTCCGTTTCGGCGCCGTCCTCGGTGACGAACACCTCGCCGTGCTGGATGGGGTTGAGCGTGCCGGGGTCAACGTTCATATAGGGGTCCAGCTTTTGTGAGGCAACCTTGAACCCGCGCGCTTTGAGCAGGCGGCCCAGCGATGCGGCGGTGACGCCCTTGCCAAGGCCCGAAACGACGCCGCCCGTTACGAAAATGTATTTTGTCATGCCCTTTTCCCCTTCCCTTTACAGACGAACCCCCCGCGCGCCGTCCGTCGCGCAGGGGGCTTATTCTATTAGATAGTGATTGCGCCTGCCGCCGCGCAGCCGTCGTTGCCGATGGCGGGGCGCAGCATTTCCTGAACAAAGCGCTCCGTTTGCAGCGGCGCAAGGCCTACGTATTTCGACGGTTCCAGCAGCGCTCCCAGCTCGTCCAGCGTCAGCGGGAGCGTCGCATCCTGCGCGATGCGCTGGAGCAGGTCGTTGTCCGCGCCCTCTTCCTTGACGCGCAGCGCCGCCTGCTGCGCGTGCTCGCGGATGCGCTCATGCGCGCTCTGCCGGTCGCCGCCGCGCTTGACGGCCTCCATGAGGATATCCTCCGTGGCGATAAAAGGCAGCGCCTCGCGCAGGTTCTTCTCGCACATTTTCGGGTAAACGCGCAGGCCGCGGGCCACGTATACCACCAGCTCTAGCACGGCGTCGGTCGTCAAAAAAGCCTCCGGCAGCGCGATGCGCCGGTTGGCGGAATCGTCCAGCGTGCGCTCGCACCACTGCGCACAGGCCGTCGCCGTTGCATCCTGCGCGAGCGCCGTCAAATGGCGAGACAGCGAGCAAATGCGCTCGCAGCGGATAGGATTGCGCTTGTAGGCCATGGCGGAGGAGCCGATCTGGCTGGCGCCAAAGGGTTCTTCCAGCTCGCCGCGCGCCTGCAAAAGCCGCACGTCCTGCGCAAAGCGGTATGCGCTTATGCCCAGCGAGGAAAGCAGGTTCAGCACGCGTGCGTCCAGCTTGCGCGGATAGGTCTGGCCCGAGACGGCAAAGACGGGCAGCCCGCCGAGCTTTTGCGCGATGTGCGCTTCCAGCGCCTGCGCTTTTTCTGCGTCGCCGTCAAAAAGGGCGACGAAGCTTGCCTGCGTGCCCGTGGCGCCGCGGCAGCCGAGCAGGCGGATGGAAGGAAGCAGCGCGTCCAGATCGGCCAGGTCGGTGAGGAAATCCTGCGCCCAGCAGGCGGCCCTGCGCCCTACCGTGACGGGCTGGGCGGCCTGCAGGTGGGTCAACCCCAGCGCGGGGATGTCCTTTGTTTTCAGCGCAAAATCGCCCAGCGCGCGCAGCGCCTCGCACAGCTTTGCACGCACGAGCGAAAGCGCCTGGCGCAGCAGCAGCAAATCGGCGTTGTCCGTGACGTAACAGCTCGTTGCGCCCAGGTGGATCACGGGGCGCGCCAGCGGGCACTGGTCGCCCCAGGCGAGCACATGGGCCATGACGTCGTGGCGCACGCGCTCCTCATGCGCGCGCACGGCGTCATAATCGATATCGTCCAGATGGGCGCGCAGCTCGTCCAGCTGCGCCTGCGTCACCGGCAGGCCCAGCTCATGCTCCGCTTCTGCCAGCGCCAGCCATAGCCGCCGCCACAGCCCATAGCGATGGTCCGGAGAAAACACGCGGCGCATGGCGTCGCTGGCATAGCGCCCTTCCAGCGGGGATTGATAATACGGCTTGCTCATTGCTTTTCTCCCGCTTAGCGCACGATGATCGCGTCGCGCTCGGCGCCGACGGAGACATAGCGGATCGGACAGCCAAGCTCCGCTTCCAGCCGCAGCACGTACGCCTGCGCGTTCTTGGGCAGTTCGCCAAACGTGCGGCAGTGGGTCGTGTCGCATTGCCAGCCGGGCATGGTTTCAAAGACAGGTTCGCATGCGTCCAGCTCCGCCGTATAGGGGAAGTCGCGCACAACCTCGCCGCGCAGGCGGTACCCTACGCAGACGGGCAGCTCGGCAAAGCCGTCGAGCACGTCTAGCTTGGTCAGCGCCAGCTCCGTGGCGCCCTGCATGCTGACGCCATAGCGCGCGGCGACTACGTCCATCCATGCCACGCGGCGCGGACGGCCCGTGGCGGCGCCATATTCATGGCCCGCCTCGCGCAGCGCCGTCCCTTCCTCGCCCTGAAGCTCGCCGACGAACGGCCCTTCGCCCACGCAGGTGGAATATGCTTTTACTACGCCCACCACGCGGTCTATCTTCAGGCTGGGTAGGCCGGAGCCCACCGGCGCGTAGGCTGCCAGCGGCGTGGAAGAAGAGGTGTACGGGTAAATGCCATAGTCCAAATCGCGCAGCGCGCCCAGCTGCGCTTCAAAGAGGATGCCGCCCTGCTGGCGCTCCCGCAGCAGCGCGCCTGCGTCGCATACGAAGGGGCGCAGCTGTTCGCCGTATTGCCGCGCCCAGGCGAGCAGCGCGTCCGCGTCAAACGGTTCGCAGCCGTAGCCCGGCACCGAAACGCAGTTTTTCCACTCGACCAGGCGGCGCAGCCGTTCGGCCAGCACGCGCTCATTGGCGAGATCGCCCATGCGCAGCGCTTTCTTATACGCCCTGTCGGCGTAGGCCGGCGCGATGCCGCGCAGCGTCGAGCCGAAATGCGCGTTGCCAAGGCGCGCCTCTTCCATTTTATCCTCCAGCGGGGAGATAGGCAGCACCACCGTTGCCCTGTCGGAAATGCGGAAATTGGCGGGCGTGATGGCAACGCCGCGCGCGCGCAGCGCATCGATTTCGCCGCACAGGTGCTTGAGGTCTACCACGCAGCCTGCGCCCAGGAGGTTCATCTTGTCCGCATGGAAAATACCGGAAGGGATTAGGTTGAGCTTAAACTCTCCCAGCTCGTTGACGATGGTGTGCCCGGCGTTGTTGCCGCCCTGATAGCGGACGACCGTTCCATACTGCGGCACGAGGTAATCGACCATCCGGCCCTTCCCCTCATCGCCCCAGCAAATGCCGACAATCGCGCAGTTTTGCATGGTTTTTTTCCTCCTTTCGGAAAACAGGGAATTATAATACACGCGTACTTTTTCTCTGTCAAGCACTCTGGAAAATGTTGGAAAAAAACAATGAAGAACGCCGCGCCCAAGGAGCCCAACCGCCCGCACGCGGGCCGCCCGACGGGCTTTTCCGCTGTCCCCGCCTTTTTATCCGCCCTGCGCCTTTCCCGCCGCGGCTGTTGCGCCAGGCCGGAGGCTTTGGGGCTCGCCCAGCCTGGAGGGGGCCGGCGCGCATTGCCAAGCCAACCGCAGCGGCTCGCCGGAAGTCCCGTTGGGGAATTTCCGGCTGAGGCGTTTGCGCTTTCGCCGGTTTCCCGCCGCCGCGGCGCATGCGGTTTGGAAAAACGGAACCGGTTTCCCGCCCGGGCGCGGAATCATGCAGAAAGGCCGCCTTCCCCCGGCTGCTTGGGTTTCCTCGTTCCGCCGGGCGTCCTCGGCGTCCCGGTGCCGGTTGCCCGGCAGGACGCCGCCGCAGCCAGGCCCAGGGCGGCAGCAACGCAAGGCAAGAAAAAATCGCCTGCAATGGGCAGGCGATTTTCCATCTGAGCCTTCTTGGGACGTTCTCTATCCGTTGAAAGCGGCCGCAGGGGTCAGCCCTGGTTGCGGCGCGCTGCGAAGCATTCGCTGCAGTAGATGGGACGGTCGGACTTGGGGATAAAGGGAACGCGAGTCGGCGCGCCACAAGCGGCACAGGTCGTCTCGTACATTTCGCGCGGCTCGCCATTGGCTGTACGCGCTTTGCGGGCCTGGCGGCACGCCTTGCAGCGCGTGGGCTCATTCTGGAAGCCCTTTTCCGCATAGAACTCCTGCTCGCCGGCGGTGAACACGAATTCCGCGCCGCAGTCACGACAAACCAACGTCTTGTCCTCGTACATGGAAAAATCCTCCCCGAGAAAAATAAATATTTGTCGGCCCTGCAAACCGGCTGACCTGGTCTTTGACCCCACACTCGCCGTCTGGGGGCATTGCCTGGGGTGCATTCCCCTCACGCCGCCCCTCTCGGCGCTTGCCGGACGGACTTACCTCTAGACCGCGCCATGCTCACGGCGGCTTTTGCCCCCGCTTACGTGGATCGCTTTGCCCGCGGCTGGCATCGACTTACAACCACAGACCCGATTTACAAAACCGCGTTTATTATAATGTCCATAATCCCAAAAAGCAAGCAAAAAATTTAACGCAGTGGTTTTGCATGCCCTTTCACACGGCGCGGCGCAAAAATGCAAACCCGCGCGTGCGCGAAAGCGCCCACAGCCCTGCCGAGACCGCAAGCCCTGCAAAAAACGCCACAAGAACGCCGGGCCAAGGCTTTAACGAAAGAATTTCCGCCCCTTCCAGCGCCACCAGGCCGTAAATGGGCAGCGCATGCGCAAAGTAGATGAACTCGCTCAGCGCGCGCAGATGCCGGTAGACGGGCCGCGGCTTTAGGCGCAGGCCGCGCAGGAACAGGAACAGGAACGCCGTGGCAGGAGCGGCGCAGAGCACCATATCGTTTTCGCCCAGCGCCTGCACCTCAAAGTACATTCCGGCAAAGAACACGAAAAACAGCGCCAGCGCCACATATTTGAGCCTGCCTATGCGTACCCGCGTGACAGACATGCCCAGCGCCACAAAGAACGCGCCGTAAAATACGCCGTTTCTGGTGGTGATAAACTTGGGGAAATAGGCATCGGTGATATCCAGGAACCAGCCGGGCATGTAGGCATACAGCTCGCCATAGCCCATCACGCAGCCAAACGCATACGCGCCCAACGTTATTAGCAGCACAAGGGGCGCAGGAATGCGTATTTTGACCAGCAGCCATACCAGCACGCACGCGACGATCAGCGCGGGCAGATACCATAGCTGGATGACATTGCTGGTGAGAAAGAACTGGCGCACATAGTTTTGCAGAAATTGCGGGAACGTCGTAACCATGTTTTCCTGCGTCCAGAAATAGAGCGTAAAGGGAAAATAAA